>JABFRB010000022.1 GCA_013141385.1 Bacteroidales bacterium
ACCTGAACGTGTTCAAGCAGAACTGGAGCGGTATCAGCAATCGGCATTTCTTTGGCGATAAGATATACCACGATCCGAACTTCTTCAACCAACTCCTTGAAGAACGGCAATCCATCATGTACACTCCCGTTAAAGGGGTGAAAGGTCAAGCGGAATCCATAAAATACTTCGACAAGGCTGCTGCGGATCTATTCTCCACCGCTGTGTCTAGGGTACGTCAACCCATTGAGTCTTTCTTCAACTGGCTAGAGGAGAAGACTGGCATTCAAAGGGCGTCTAAAGTTCGATCGGCAAACGGATTGCTTGTTCATGTGTTTGGTAGACTAGCCGTTGCATTTATGTACCTTTTTTTCAACCCTTAATTCGCATTTATAATATTTATGTGAAGTTTGTTTTGAATATTAATACTTATGTAATGCTATAAAGGTTAATTGATTTTTCTAAATTTGAATTGTAATAATCTAATTCTTATGGACAGGCATCTTATAAATGAGGTAGAAAATAGATATCCATATCCTATTGCCAGTGAATTTAGAGTGTTAAATACAGAAGAATATCTTAAACCAGATTCAAACAGACTTAAGCAAATCCTTCAAATAGGCGAAATTACAATTCAATTCTTGGCTGTTGTTGTTCTTTCTGATTTAATAGAACAAAATAATAAAAAAAGAATATTCCTGCCAGAATCATTTAAGAATGAATTTTTTAAAAACTTTTTTAAGACAACTTTCGGAAAATGGACTGCCTTAATGAGAGATGGGATTAAGATTTTCATTGACAATAATGTCGAAATGTATATAAATGAATTGCCAAACTATTTTATTCTTGGAAGAAATTCTGAATCTGAAACTCAAAAAGCATTTAATTCATTAACAACGATTCGGAACCGTATTGCACACGACTCGATAGAGAATACATCAAAATCAATTCAAAATTTATGTTTTGAAGCAGAAGCATTTTTAGAAACAATTTTAAATAATCTAAGTTTTATCTCTAATTATTACTTTTTATACGTTGGTAATGTATCCGTAAAAAATTTTAGATGGAATGATCCGTCTTTTACACATAGTTTTTCAGAAGTAATCGGACATACTTCAAAATTTAGCGCATATTTAAAAAAACTTTCTGGATTGCTTAATACTCCTGCTATAATCATTACCAAAGGAAAAGAAGAAAATTACCTGAATCTTGATCCGCTTGTTATTTATTCTGATGAAGGTGAAAATCATATACCAGATGTATTTTTATATATAGACTGGGATATAAAAAAAGGAATTAAATATAGGCCTGTCTGGAACGGTGGTCCTTTTTTCCTTGAGAGAACCCAAAATCAGCATGAATTGACAATTTCTTTACTTAAAGTAATTGAGTTTATTGCGAAGGAAGAGGATTATAATAAGTTTAAGGTCTCATTATCAAATATTTAACATCAGATTAATGAATATTCTATGAATGATGATCCTAACATATTTTTTGAAAATTCACTTGATGAGATATTTGACAAATTTAAGAAAACTGATATACCTCAGAATAAGCCACACAATCCTTATAAATTTCTTGATTCATATACGCTTGACGATAAAGATATTTTTTTTGGTAGAGAAAAAGAAATCGAAGAATTGTATCGAAAGTACAATTCTTCGAACCTACTATTAGTCTATGGACAATCTGGTACCGGCAAAACATCCGTTATCAATTGCGGTCTTCTGGCTAAGATTCCTTCTCAGGATATTTACCCGATATTTATCAGATGTGGTAAGAAACCAATTGAAAACCTTATCTTAGAATTAAAAAAACATTCTCATTCTCAGTCCGATGATATTAATCTTATGATCACTGAAATTTATTCAAGGAAATTCAAACCAGTTACCCTGTTTTTTGACCAATTTGAAGAATTGTTTATATTTTCAGGAGTTAATGAAAGAAAGATCATACAGAACCAACTTATAAAAATTACAAACTCGAATAAAAGAGCCAATATTGTTATCATCTTACGCGAAGAATATTTTGCCTGCTTATCGGAATTTGAAAACGACATACCACAAATTTTTAATAATAGGGTGAGAATTGAAAAGATGAATCGCTTACAGGTAAAGTCGGTTATTGAGAATCCTTTGAAAATTTGCAACATTGGTATTGAAGAAGGAATAAACGAAAGTATCATTGAAATTCTTTGTAAACAATCGCATGAAATTGAACTTACTTACTTACAGATTTTATTAGATAAATTGGTTCAAAATGCGCTTTTAGAAGATCCAAATAATCCGCAAATTAAAAAAGAATACCTTTCAAAAATTAATGATGTTGGCAATATATTAAATGATTTTCTTGACGAACAAATAAACATCCTGCCCAATTCACATGATGCAGAGGTTATTTTGAAGGCAATGGTTTCTTCAGAAGGCACAAAAGAGCCATTGAAAATCGATGAAATTTCTGATAGAATAAAAGAAACAGGAGTTGAATTTACCAATGAATTAATTCATGACCTTTTACAACATTTTATAAATCTGAGAATTATTAAAGACAAAGATGAAAAGGATCAATATGAGCTAAAACATGATAGCCTTGCTAAAGGTGTTTTTCAAAGAATGTCGTTATTTGAAAAAGAGTTTATTGAAGCAAAAAGACTGATAAATAACCGCTACAATGATTTCTTGAAGCGTCAGAGTTTACTTGATGAGAAATCGCTGACATTTATTTCTTCATACGAAAAACGCATGGTTTTTTCTGAAGAGATAAAAGATTTTATCAAACGAAGCAAGCGACAGTTACAGCTAAAAAAGGAAGAAGAGCAGAAATTTAAAGACACTCTCACATCTATTACCTACACCAATCAAATTATTAATGCATTTCTGCCATCACGGAAACAATTTGAAGAAAACCTAAAAGAATATTTTATTTATATCAGACCTAAAGAGCTTGTTGGTGGGGACTTCTATTTTTTAAAAAAAATTGAAAACAAAGTTTATTTGGCTGTTGCTGATAGTACAGGGGCAGGTATTCCAGCCGCTCTGCAAAGTATGCTAGGCCTATCGCTCTTAAATGAAACCATAACAAGTAATAAACTTCAGGCACATGAAATTTTGAATATACTTCGTAAGAAAATCATTACTTTACTTAAGCAGGAAGAAACAAATTCAGGTGATGGTTATGATATGGGATTATGCATTATCGATATAGGGGAAAAGAAAATGCAGTTTTCAAATGCATTTCTTCCCTTATATATGTTTAGGGATGGTAAGTTTACTGAATTTGAATCGAAGCGTATTGCCATTGGTTATAATCCGTTTTTTGAGGGAGATATTTATCAAAGTTGTGATATAAAACTGGAAAAAGGAGATATTTTTTATTTATGCACCGATGGGTATGCCAATCAAATGAATGGAATGACATTTCAAAAATATAATACCAAGCGGGTGCGACAACTGTTACAAAATATTTATACAAGTCCCTTGGAAACTCAACCTGAACTTTTAGAAAACGAATTTTTACAATGGAAAGGTAAATATAAGCAAATGGATGATATATTAATAGTTGGTTTTAAGGTTTATTAAACTTATCGGATCAAATCAGTAAAATAATAAGTTGGAGGAAACGAAAAATGTTTTTAAAAACCACATTAGAAGATATCGAAAACTGGAAAGAGCAAAAAGATGTTGAAAGACTTATTGATGCTCTTAAAATTAAAAATGACGATATTATTAATGCTACAATTAACGCCTTGGACTATCTTGTTAAAGGGGATTATGAAAGGAAGATAACTAGCAAAGTAATTGTAGCTCTTGGTGACTTTAAAGATATTCGTTCAATTACCCTATTAATAAAATTTTTAGATACCGACGATGACAATAAAAGAAAAATTGCTATAGAATCCCTTTGCAAACTTGGTGTTTCCAATATTATTGAGCCATTAATAATGTCTTTTGATGAGAAAAATGGAATTCGATGGTTTTCCAACACAGTATTTAGTGAATTCAGCAAAATAATTGGCATAGAATCGTTTATAGCATGTTTAAAGAATGATATAACAAATATTAGACAAAAGACGGCGACAATTCTTGGTAGAATAAAAAATAATAAAGTTGTTGAACCACTAATTAACGTATTAAATGACATTGAACCTTCAGTCATTGTTGCTTCTGCAGAAGCACTTGGGAATTTGGGTGATACTTATGCTGTAGAACCTCTGATAAAAGTATTAAATCATGAAAACAGCAATGTTAGAATTGAGTGTATAAAAGCCTTAGACAAATTAAAAGATAAACGTGCGATCGTCCCATCGATTAATGCATTAAATGACGTTGAATATTCTGTAGTTATAGCTTCAGCAAACGCACTAGGAAATTATGGTGATATTGGTGCTGTTGACCCTTTAATAAAAACATTAAATCATGAAAAAAGTGAAGTAAGAGTTGAGTGTATACAAGTCTTAGCTAAGTTGAATGACAAACGTGCGATTATTCCATCAATTAATGCATTAAATGATCCTAAATTTTCTGTAATTATAGCTTCAGCAGAAGCTCTTGGAAATTATGGTGATATTGGTGCTATTGACCCTTTAATAAAAACATTAAATCATGAAAAGAGTGAAGTAAGAGTTGAGTGTATCAAAGCCTTGAATAAGTTGAATGATAAACGCGCAATTGTACCACTTATAAATATGTTAAATGATACTTCGAATCATGTAATTATTGCATCTATAGAAACTCTAGGTAAATTTAAGAATATCCAAGCTGTAGAGCCAATAATAAAGGCTTTAAATACTTGTGATTGGGAAGTTAAAGAAATAGCAGCAAAAGTTCTTGGTAAATTAGGCGATAGCAGGGCAATACAACCATTATTAAATCTTTTTGGAATTAATGACATTTGCAACCACAAAGATGTTAAGGTTAAAGAAGAAATTGTGAATGCTCTCAATAAATTGGGATATACTAAAACCATCAAGTCGTTAAAAGATGAATTAGAAAAACTATTTTATATTCAGGGAACAACTCAAACTCCGACTGTTTTTTTTGATATGGAACAGGGTATTTTTGAATACAAAGGAAATGTACTTCCTGAAAATTCTAAGGAATTTCATCTACCTGTTTTTGAAATATTAGATAAGTTTATTGATAAATATCCTAATACATCATTGAAAGCTACTTTTGTTCTTGAATATTATAATACTCCATCAAGTAAACAAATCTTTCAGATCTTTAAGAAAATTGAAAAACGCTATTATTATGGCTATCCCGTAATCATTTACTGGTATTATGAAGTAGATAATGTAGATATCTATGAAGCTGGAGAGGATCTCGCAAACAATGTAAAGATCCCATTTACAATGATAGCATATAAAGATTACTATGTAGCAATTAAAGATTCTTCTAAAGAGGAAAAAATTTTCATAGAAGAATCTTTAAAATCACCTATGATTTCCTTCGACAAGGAAAAAGGGATTTTTGAGATTAAAGGTAATTCTCTTCAAGAAAAAACAATAGAAATGTATCAGCCTTTGATAAAACCAATCGAAAGTTTCGTGTGGAACAATAAAGAAAAACATTACACAATTAACTTTCAAATCAGATCATGTAATAGAGGCTCTATTGACTTCTTTCGGCGTTTTCTTAGTTTTTTTAATGATTGTTTGGATGTAACAGCAAAATGGTATTACAATCAAGGGAATGAAGAAATGCATTCTTTAGGTCAAACCCTTAAAAGCGAATTAAAATATGATTTGGAAATAATTCAAATAAACGACAAATGAATAATGGAAAAATTAGAATGGAAAGGCACTAAACAGTACCCAGAGATACTTTTTTATCCAGTACAAGGTGAATTTATTTATAGAGGTTGTGTAATTTGTGAGGATACTATTGCATTTCATCGTCCGGTTATTGATATGTTAAGTGAGTTTAATAGAATTTATCCGGATAAACCTTTAAAAGTTATCTTTGGCCTCGAATATACAAATACACAGGGAAGTAAGAGTATTAATAACATATTTGGCCTAATTAAAGCACACTGTAAAAGTTCACACAATCAAGTTACAATTCGTTGGTATTTTAACAAGGATGATGAAGATATTTTCAATTTGGGAGAAGATTTACGATATCATTTTAATATTCCATTAGAATTAATAGAAATTGATGAGTATGATGATCCATTACGTATTAGAAGATCGGGAGAATCACCTGAGGTTTTCTTTCACAAAGCAGAAGGAATCTTTGAGATTAAAGGTAATTCCATCACCGAAAAACCAATAGAATTTTTTCAACCTCTAATAAGACCGATTGAAAGTATGGTATGGAACAATAAAGAAAAACATTACACAATTAATATTATAATCGAATCATGTAATAGGGGTTCAAAAGACTATATTCAACGAATTCTAAGTTTTTTTAATGAATGTGAAAATGTTACAGCCAAATGGTATTACAAACAAGGGAATGAAGAAATGCATTCTTTAGGTCAAATCCTTAAAAGCGAATTAAAATATGATTTGGAATTAATTCAAATATAGGATAAGAAAATCATAGAAAAAGCATAATGTATCAGAATTTGGTATCAGTCAGCGATTATTAACAAGATCTTTACAAAAGGCAATTGTATATTAGATAATGAAAACAATCATATCAGTTCTTTAAACATAATATCAATAGCCTCATCGGCCTTTTCTCTCAATGGGTCAATTCTTTCGTCCCAATTTATTTCTTTGCTATGTATCCTGTCGTTTCTTATACTTGAAAGATTTTGAAAAACATAATCCCAATTGGGGTAAATTTTTTCTGATTTGAACATGCATTTATTTAACTTATTAAGTGAAATTACCAAGGCATGTATTTCATCGAATGGTTTGCCATTAAGATCATTCACATCGCCTTTTACAAGTCTTAAATAATGATGATAAGCGCTTATAATCTCACGTATTTGATTTAACTTGAGATCGTACATCTTTGAACGACGTTGCCATCGTTCTGAAATATAGGCAGCGACAAAACTAACTCCAATTAGACTAATTAAAGTAGTTACTATTGGTTTATCAAAAAATTCCAGAATACTCATATTTTTAGTTTAAGGTTTAAAAAAAGTTTTTAATCTTAAAAACTCTATATTTCCACGTTCTGTGTAACTAGTATCTTTTATAAGAAAAAATATCTACTTTCATTTTAAGTAATAATTCTTCTTCTTTCTTAAATAATTATATCAATTTCAGTAATTTGTTTCTTAAAGTTAGGAAATTAATCTTAAAAAACAATAGCCATGAAAAATGCACTATTTTTATTAGGGTTGTTTATTTTCCCAATAATGGTTTTTTCTCAAAGAACAGAAAATTCAATTAAAGTAACGTGAGTTCGATGTAAGCATAGCATATTGATCCTAAGCACAGTGTTCGGTTGTTGTTTTGTCATGCTGAACGAAGTGAAATTCGAAGGATTTGCTGAAATCAACCATCTGTTTTACAAGTAATTAGATCCTTCGCTTCGCTCAGGATGACACCTTACATCGAACTGACGTTAAAATATATTGAAAACCAAATGGAACACCACAAAACCCGAACCTTTAAAGATGAATACTTGTCGTTTCTAAAAGCCTTTGAAATAGAATTCAACAATGAATATTTGTTTGAATGGCTTGAATAAAATAATCCCCAAAACCGCTACCATATCTACAACTAATACACCGCAACTGCCATTGTCTTTTCTTTCCTATAAGCCCTTCTCCATTCAAAATACCCCATAGTTGCCATCACAAGGAAAACGGCATAAAGTCCTGTGGTAATGTAAAGACCCTTAACAAAATATACACCAACAGCTACAATATCTACAACAATCCAGAACCACCACGATTCTACAATTTTTCGTGCCATTAACCATTGGGCAATAAGACTGGCGGCAGTAATAAATGAATCATAGTAAGGTAGTGCAGCATTAGTATAATTGGCCATAATATATCCCCAAGCAAATGTTCCAACAACGCATATTATCAGCCACATCCAAATCCATTTTCCAACCAAACTTACTTTCAGCTCCTCCTTCTCCTTATTGCCATACAACCAATGATACCACCCGTAAACATTAATAATAACGTAGATAATATGTAGAATCATATCTGAGTACAAGCGAGCATCGTAGAAAACGAAAATGTAAAGGGTAACCTGAGCAATCCCTGTAGGCCAACACCAAATATTCTGTTTAACGGTAAGCCAAACACAGATTAAACCGAAAAACGTTGCAATTGCTTCAATTAAAGTCATTTAGTTCAAATATTAGATTAATCAACACCCTATAAAAGTAGCATTTATCTTTTAAGTTTACCCAAACCAACCCCACAACAAAGCCTAAAAGAACCAGTCTTTCAAACCAGTTCACAGCTGGAGAATTGGAGCGATGGAGAATGGAATGTTGGAAGATTGATAACCCTAAAACCAACCTATCGCATTTTGCGATACCCAACCCCTACCCTCTTATTAACTTGTCAACTTATCTACTTATTAGCTTATTCGTTTATCAACTTAAAAACTATCGCATTTTGCGATTATCACTTCTAACTTCCTAAACCCCTAAATCCCGTCAACTTTTCAACTTATTACCCTATTAACTTGTTAACTTACTAACTTTGCACTCAAAACAAGCAACTATGTCCAAACTATTATCACCACTAAAAATAAGAGAGATAACGCTCCGAAACCGCATTGCAATCTCACCAATGTGTATGTATTCCGCCGTGGATGGGTTTGCCAACGATTGGCATTTGGTACACCTAGGAAGTCGCGCAACAGGTGGAGCAGGATTAATCATTCAGGAAGCAACTGCTGTTTCCCCCGAAGGGAGAATCACACCCGGAGATTTGGGGCTTTACATGGAGGAGCATATCGAAATGTTGCAACGCATCACCACATTTATTCACCAACAAGGAGCAATTGCAGGTATTCAACTTGCCCACGCTGGAAGGAAAGCCAGCTGCGCTCGCCCTTGGGAGGGTGGTAAACAGCTAAAGAACACCAGTGATAGTTGGAAAACCGTTGCCCCATCCGCAGTTCCATTTCATCCCGATGATGAAGCATCACAAGCACTAGATATGGAAGGAATCAAAAAAGTAATTTCCGATTTTAGAATTGCAGCTCAACGTGCGTTAAAAGCAGGATATAAAGTAATTGATATTCATGCAGCACATGGTTATCTGGTTCATCAATTCCTTTCACCACTGAGCAATCATCGTACCGATAGCTACGGCGGCAGCTTCGAAAATAGAATACGCCTACTGCTCGAAATTGTAGATGCTGTGAGGGGTGTATGGCCTTCGAACCTGCCTTTGTTTGTTCGATTATCTGCTACCGATTGGGCTGAAGGTGGCTGGAATATTGATGAATCGGTTAAACTTGCATCTATCCTTAAGCACAAAGGCGTTGACCTTATTGATACCTCGGCTGGAGGCATGGTTCACAATGCAAAAGTTACAGCTAGGCCGGGTTTCATGGTGCCGTATGCAGAGCAAATTAGGAAGGAATCGGGGATACTAACTAGTGCTGTTGGTCTGATAACGCAAGCGCAGCAAGCAGAGGATATCCTGCAAAAAGATCAGGCTGATTTGATCCTTATTGCTCGTGAATCGCTAAGGAATCCCTATTTTGCATTAAACGCTGCAAAACAATTAGGAGATGAGATTGAATGGCCAAATCAGTACTTAAGGGCCAAGTAGTATTTTGAAGATAATTTGTCCTCCTCTACTTCTCAGCACTTTGTGTATGTTTTTAAACTAGTGTAAATCTTGGCATAATATTGGCATAAGCACTATCATTCTAATAACTTTATTTGTTGTAAATATTAACTTAAAATCAATAGTATGAAAAAGATTATAACACTATTTTGGGTTCTAGCTATTGCTGGAATTGCCAATAATGTAGTTGCGCAAAACACGAATAGGTATTCCGGAAAGGTTAACTATAAGGGAACGGATTATAATTACGAAACCTCCTGCGCTGCCACTAACCCTATGTCAATCACCACCATGGAAACCTATAGGCTGACTATCTTTACAATGAAAAAGGATAGAAAGAAGGTGGTTCTTAATACCAATTGTACTGCATTGACTATTCAGCGAAACGAAAGCTCAATAAAGCCAAATCTCGATATTATAACCTTTACAACGCTAACAGGCAAAAAGTTATCGGCAGATTTAGTGGGAACTTCAAAGGGAATGAATCTAATTTTTTACCTCGATAATTTTATGCTTATCCCACAGTACAACCTTGATTCAAAGATGGGTTGCGCTGACTTTGACGAGGCAATCAAAAATGTGGTGTACTTTATTCTAAAAGAGATAAAATAGAAAATCAATTTTCTGAAAAAAGCAAATCCGAAGATTTAAAACCTTCGGATTTGTTTTTCAATATTATATGCTCAACTATTGCCATTAAAAGATATAGGTTATCCCAAACTTACCGCCGGAAAAGGCATTACCTCCGCCAAATTCAAGGTTGATTCCAAAGTTATGCTTGAAAAAATAGCGTCCACCAATTTGAGCACCCAAACCAAGTCCAGAGCTACCACTACCTGTATAACCCGAAGGGGAATTCCAAATATAGTAACCAAGGTTTAACCCCGCATAGAAATCCCAATTGCTAGGAATCTCAAGTATAGTATTAAAATGGTAATTCCCATTCCCTGAAATACCAAAAATCGTTGAGCGATAAGAATTGTTAATGTATTTCTGGTTATAGGATCTGAATGAAGCTTCAAAACCTACTGTGATATCCTTATAGACACCAAAATCCATTCCCCCATAAATAGGAACTCCCCAGCCAGAAAAACCAACGCCCGCATTTAATTGTTTTCCACCCTTTGAAAGTGGACTTTGCGCCTGAGTTATGGCTATTGTAAAAATTGATAGTAATGCAATTAGGCTTATTCTTTTCATACTAATTTAAATTTTAATGATAAATTATTAAGTGGTTAATTATAAAACTTACATCATTGGTAATAAAACATAAAATTAGCTTAATTGTTATGTTTTCTTTAAAAATAAGATATCATTTTTTACTTTAGATATCCTGTTCCCCTCTCATTTACAATTTTAACAAAATTATTAATTGATCTGTTATACCCCTTCTCAATATCATTAGGGAAATAGCACGCTGGTAACTCGCCACTATTGCGGTGGTAAGTAATGCAATCGCAGCAAACTCCATGCCTACTGCACGGATATGTGCAATTACAACTTTTCGAATTCGATTCCTTTTTACAATCCATAAAACTATTATGTTAATTGAATTTGCTTTAATATTAAGGTATTATAGTTTTAAAAATATCTCCTGATAGTATGAAAAGAATGAGAATGCCTGTTCGGCTACCTTATCAGTGTTTATACCCTCTTTATCAATAAATTTTTTACTGGTATGATCATAAATAACAGATGTGCTATCGGTTACAAATCCAAATCCATTGTTAAAAACGTAATATGCAAATGGTTTACACCCATTGGAGAGCAAATTCTTCGAAAATTTAAATTGATTCGTCCTAATATCAAGCTGATTAAGTAAAGTTGATGCTAAATCAACCTGAGAACCAGTAGTTTTTACGTTTAATGAATCCGTTGATAATACACCTCCAAGCCAAAGCATTGGAATTTTAAATTTATTTAAGACATAGTTAGCATCACTTCCCGGAAAACGATGACCATGATCAGCTATCAACACAAATAAAGTATTCTTATACCATTCTCTTGTTCTAGCCTCGTTAAAGAAAGCACCCAAGCAGCTATCCGTATAGCAAGTAGAATTTAAAAACTTGGTTTGCTCATCGTCACCTTTGAACTTAGGCTTTGCTGGCATTTCGAATGGTTCATGGCTAGTAAGTGTAAAGTACATCTTAAAAAATTTACCTTTTGCAGAATCACAATCAGCAAGTAGCCTATTAAAAACATACTCATCATGTACACCCCACTTTGAATTTCGGTACGATTTAGGGAAATCATCTTCTGTTATAATCTTCCTAAATTTTGAAGAAAAAAGGTACGATCGAATATTAGCAAAGTCTGGATTACCACCATAATAAAAGGATGTGTGATAGCCCAAACTATCAAATATACTGCTAATTGTAGGGAGTTTTTGCGATTTAAGAGGGTATTTAATTATTGAACTGGTTGGTTGTGCAGGAAACCCACTAATAACGGCAATTATTCCTTTATCGCTCCTATCACCACTAGCAAACATCCTGCTAAATAGAATACCTTGATTACAAAAATTATTAAAATTTGGTGCAATATTGGGTAATCCTCCAAGAGGTTCAATAATCTTTGATGTGAAACTTTCAAGTAGAATTATCACAATATTGGGTCTATCGTTCGTTAGAACTTTGAGGTTTGAACCATTATCGAGTAAAAGTTCTGCAGCAATTTCTTTTCCCTTATTTTTATCAATATAATCTGGGTATTTCTTATACATAGAACTCGATTTGGAGACAGAATACATCAAATTCCATAGAGAATTTAGCGCAGCATGGTTACAATACATATTCTGGCTAAAGTACACCTTACCTGGATTCATTGGAGCAATACCAAAGCTGCCCCTTATAGGTATAATCATTGTGGCTGAAAGGAATAAGAATACAGGTATAAATCCCCACCATCCTCTCTTTATTTGAGTATTATACTGAAGAATTTTTTTTTGGTAAAAGGCAAAGAAAAATAGAAAAATAATAATTGCTAAAATAGTGAGTAAAACTACTAACAATGGTTTTATTGATGCAAATGCCTCGCCGGGTGTTTTAAGATACAAAAAGGGCGTTGTATCTATTCTAAATCCCCAATTTCTATAAAGTTCAGCATCAACAACCACTATAAAAGTAAATATTGCCAGAAGAAATATAGTATAGTATTTAAAAGTAGAGATAATCCATTTCCTTTTAGAGTAAAAATGTAAAGCCATTATTAAACTTGAAAGTAGAAGTATATATCCAATCATCGAGATATCCATCCAAGCACCTCTAATGAAAATACCTAGCCACTCACCCGCTGATATCTGAGTAGATAGGCTAAACTCGTAAATCATAAAGAAAAGCCGTGCAAAAGTGAAAAATAGCAACCAGAAGAGGAAGTATTTTAAAAGGAATATCAATCGAATTCTCATCTTATTGAGGTATTTTAAGAGTGCAAATTTATACAAAAAGTTAGTGGGTTTTCACGTATTCATGTAAAATCAAAATAAGTACATTTGCTTATTCACAAAACCTTAAACCGCAATGAAAAAAATATTATATCCCTTTTTCTTCTTGGCAATTCTATTTCTGAGTTGCACCGATAATACTAACCACACAAAAAAGAAGGTTGAATGGGCAATTGCAATACATGGTGGTGCAGGAAATATTAATCCTGATGATTATACTAAAGATCAACTTAGTGCATACAATCAAGCCCTTGGCAGTGCTCTTGAGATCGGTAAAAAAGTTCTTTCTCAAGGAGGAACTAGTTTAGATGCGGTTGAGCAGGTTATAAGATATATGGAGGATTGTCCACTATTTAACGCTGGCAAAGGTGCTGTATTTAATCACGATGGAAAAAATGAGATGGATGCATCAATAATGGATGGAAATGGACTTCGTGCTGGGGCAGTTGCTAGTGTTGGAGATATTAAAAATCCTATTTCGGCTGCACGTTTAGTTATGGATAAATCTCAGCATGTAATGATGGTTGGAAAGGGTGCTTCAAAGTTTGCACGCTCTCAGGGTGCTGAAATTGTTGATAGTAGCTACTTTTTTACACAAAAAAGTTGGGATGCATTACAAAAAGCTCTTGAAAAGGAGAATAGCAAGGATAAAAAGATGGGAACTGTTGGCTGTGTTGCTCTCGACAAGCAAGGTAATTTAGCTGCTGGCACATCAACAGGAGGTATGACAAATAAAAAATACGGTAGAGTTGGCGATTCACCAATCATTGGTGCTGGCACTTATGCAAATAATAATACATGTGCAGTATCAGCAACTGGGCATGGGGAATACTTCATCAGGTATAGTGTTGCACATGATATCTCTGTTTTGATTGAATATAAAGGGTTATCATTAACCGATGCGTCGAATCTTGTTGTCAATGACAAACTTAAAAAAGCAGAAGGACAGGGGGGTATAATAGCCGTTGATAAATATGGGAATATTTCACTAACAATGAATACTAGCGGAATGTTTAGAGCTTTTGCAAACTCAAATGGAGAGGAAGGGGTTGCTATTTTCAATAACAAAAAATAATAATATATCATAATGAATTAACTAAAAGCTAGTTATGATTTATTCGTAAAAGACTATTAATGATTTAGGTGCAAAAGGTTGATTTTTTCGATTTTGTTTTGTTAACTTGCTTCTAATTAAAAAAGCGGATGCTATAATGGCCTTAAAAGTGAAAACCGAGAAAATAAAGACCGAAGGAAAAGTCAGGCTTTTCTTCTTTTTCTTTGTTATGCTATTATTTATTTTTGCCTTGTTTCTTATCCTTTTACTCTTAATTGGTGGATACCCTATTTCGAAGGATTATATTACCTACTATACTGAGTTTTCTCCCTTAACAGTTGTTCTACCATTTATTATTGCATTAACTACATCCCTATCTTATAAAACATCGTTAATGCATATAACCCCTGCTAAAAATGTAAATATTAACCTGATTAAAGAATTTTTTCTGACCAAGGAAAACTATAGGTTGTTAGAAGAAAAGGATGGATATATTAAATTTGAAAGGTCAAAAGCATTTCATCGTTTTCTATGGTTAAATATTGATAGACCAACCATTGAAGTTAAAGAAAGTGAGATTTTAATTACATTGGAGAAGCATACCGAAGCAATTATAACTCCTCTTCTTGTTTACGGAAAAAGGTATGAAATAAATTCTGAGAATTAGTACTTTTGACACGCTAATTTCCTTCATATTCTACCCTGATTCGTTCAGGGTTTGTTTTTTACATCTAACTTAAATAGTATCCAAATGGCTTCGTATTACCCATACCTACTGCTTAACAAAGAGAAATGCCTCGATAACATTCAAAGAATGGCATTAAAGGCTAAAAAAAATAATCTGAAATTCAGACCACATTTTAAAACCCATCAAAGTATTGAGGTTGGAGAATGGTTTAAGCAATTAGGTGTAAATGCTTGCACAGTTTCTTCATTTACCATGGCTGAGTATTTTGCATCAGCTGGTTGGTCCGATATAACAGTTGCCTTTCCTGTATCTCCCTTCGATTCAGAGATTATCAATAAACTTGCACAATCAATACAATTAAATATTATTACTTCTTCCTTTAAGAATTTAATTTCCATTGATTCTTTAATTCATAATAAAATAGGCATTTACATTGAACTTGATTGTGGGCATGGTCGTTCAGGAGTAAACCCTGAAAACACAAGAGAAATTGCCCTAATGGTTGATCATATTAAACAAAATAAATTTTACCTGTTTAAAGGCTTTATAACACATTCAGGACAAACTTACGATACCAACTCGAAACAGGAGGTTGAAGCAATTCATCGAAAATCGATGGCAATGCTAAGTCGTATTAAAACATTTTGGAAAGAGAGTAATCCCGAAATTCATGTTTCATATGGAGATACTCCATCATGCTCAATCTCCAATGATTTTTGGGGAATTGATGAGATTAGACCGGGCAATTTTGTGTATTACGATTTGACACAAGCCTCAATCGGTTCTTGCACAATCGATGATATTGCTGTTGCATTAATATGCCTAGTTGTTGACGTTTACACTGAGCGTGGAGAGGCAATTATTCATGGAGGAGCAGTTCATCTATCTAAGGATTTCATTTCTAATCCAGATCAAACCAAATCGTTCGGTCTCATTTGCCCTTTTGATGGAAAAAATTGGGGCTCACCCTATGAAGGGCTTTGGCTCAAAAGTATTAGCCAAGAGCATGGTTTAATTGCATCAAACGCTAATGTGGGAGTATCAATATTAAACCCAGGTCAGCTAGTTGCTATTCTCCCCATTCACAGTTGTCTTACTGTTGATACAATGGGAGAAATATTCCTTTCGGACGGAATTTCTATCTCAACAATGAGAAAAAGGCTTTAAAATATTAGACGTATATCATCATTTACTCACACTTAATCAATTTTAAATTGGTTTATTCGTAAATTGTTAGTAATTTGCGAATTACATCGATTATTTTATAATTAATTGGAGATATTCATTTTTTTCTCTATTTTTACTTAAAGTTAATTGGTTATGATCTGTAATGACCCCTTTGCTAAAGAAACTAATAGTACTGATATATTTAACAACTACCTTTTTGAGTGTATTCCAGGTTACGGTATGATATTAGACTCAAAGGGTACAATCCTATGCGTTACCAATGAACTAAAAGAACTCCTTAATAACGATCCAATTATCCATACGGGCAATCTTTTCAATTTATTTAAAAACATCCATCCAAATGAATACCATGATGTTATTAAAAAGGAGTATATAGGATTCTGGCACAACATTAACATTAACACAAAAATATACTTACAATTAACTTTTAAAGAAATCATTAGAGATAATAATCAGCTAGTTATTGTATGGATTAAAAATAAAACAAAAAGCATTAAACATGAAAAGGTAAAAAAAATATTAACCAATCTTGCAAAATCAGAATTAGAAAATAGAGATAACAAACAATACTATAAATCTATTCAAAATGAATTAAATCAAGTTATAGACGCAAATAATCTTTTTGTTGTTCAGTATGATAAATTCAGACAACATCTGATGCTCACTTACATGGATGACGAAAAGGATACATTCACTCGATTTCCACTCGGAAAAACCTTAAGTGAATATGTAATCAGCTTAAAAAAATCAGTTTTATATACCCAAAATGATATTCTTGAACTTCAAAAAGAAGGCTTTATAGATGACATTATAGGAACTCCTGCTAAATGCTGGATGGCTGTTCCACTCTTTAGCAGCGATGAGGTTTATGGTATTGTTGGTTTACAAAGTTACTCTTCCGAAAATGCATATACACCGGATGATCTTGAAGTTCTTGAGTTTGTATCTACACAAATTGCTGTAAGTATCAAACATAAAGAAAATGAAATAAACCTCCATAGAGCTAAAGAAAAAGCGGAAGAAGCGGATAAACTAAAATCGTCGTTTCTAGCCAATATGAGTCATGAGATTAGAACACCCATGAATGCTATAATCGGTTTTTCAGAACTTATTACCCGTAAAACAATTTCGCAGGAAAAGAAAGATACATACGCTCAATACATAACCAATAGCAGTAAAGCTCTTTTAACTCTTATTGATGATATTATTGATATAGCCAAAATAGAAGCAGGTCAACTAAAGATAAACAAATCACCAACTTATGTTAATGTGATTTTTAATGAAATCTTTGAATATGTCAATAATGAGAAAAAAAGGAGTAATAAGGATAGCATACTTTTCGCTAAAAAGGAAACTATACATGATTTAAATTTTTGTATTCTTTGTGATCCTCTTAGACTTAGACAAATTCTAACTAACCTTCTTAATAATGCGTTGAAATTCACTTTCGAAGGGATTATCGAATTTGGATATCTAATACCTAATAATGCTACCATCCTATTCTATGTTAGTGATACAGGGATTGGATTAAGTGATGAAAAAATTCCATTGATATTTGATAGGTTTAGACAAGCTGATGATACAACAACGCGCCAATTCGGGGGTACAGGGCTTGGATTAGCAATATCAAAAAAACTGGTTGAAATGTTGGGCGGAAGAATTTGGGCTGAATCTGAGAAAAATAAGGGTTCAACATTCTTTTTTAATTTGCCGATGATTATTCCTGATGAAAGCACTAAAATTATTGATGAAAATTTCGAATCCTCGATTAGTGATAATTTTGAGGGAATAACTATTTTAATTGCAGAAGACGAGGATAATAACTTCATTTTCCTTCAGGAAGTTTTAAACCCAACAAAAGTTAATATTATTAGAGCAAAAACAGGCCTTCAGTCAGTAAATTTTATTAGAAATCATCCTGATATTTCATTGATTTTAATGGATATCAAAATGCCAGATATGAATGGTTATCAAGCTACATCAATTATTAAAGAGATGAGACCTTCGATTCCCATTATCATTCAATCCGCTTATGCCATGGCAGAAGATATAATTAAAGGGAAAAATGCAGGATGCAATGAATATCTAGCAAAACCGATTAAGCCTGAGGTACTAATTAATACGCTAAGGCATTACCTAAACCAGCAGTGATTCATCTATATTATTTACAAATCTCTTAAAAACACTGCGTATCCAAATTTCATCAATCTATTGTAAAAAAAAATTGCTGCACTTTGTAACATTTATTCTACTTTTGCCAAACAAGACAACTAATTTTTCCAGATGAAACTTTCAGCTAAATTCAGCCGAATACTATTTTTATATATTTTTATTTCGTTCTCAATAATTGGGTTTTCACAAAGCATTCAAAATACTCCTAAACCAGTCGAAACTAGTCAAAAGACTGACCCAACAAACCTTTCAAAACCAAATCAAATCTTACTTTATTTAATTATTACTTTTTCGCTTGGTTTAATCACCTTTGCTTACAGGGAATATAAACTCAAAAAATCGGCAAATATCGATTTATCATTACAAAAAAATGAGATTGAGGTACAAAAGCATATTGTTGACAAGCGCAATAGAGATATAACGGATAGTCTCAATTATGCTCGAAGAATTCAACAAGCAATTCTTAAGACTTCGCTACGTTTAGAGGATTATTTTACCGAATCGTTTATTCTTTTTATACCCAAAGATATTGTAAGTGGTGATTTCTATTGGGTTAAAAGTAAAAACAATAAAATACTTTTTGCCGTAGCCGATTGTACAGGCCATGGTGTGCCCGGTGCTTTTACCAGTATTATAGGGACTTATGGCTTAAACAACCTTATTAACGAGTCAAATCTTACAAATCCCGGAGAAATTCTGAATGGAATGAATGTACTTTTTAAAAACTCATTTTGTCAGAGCGAGGGAGCCGAGATTTTTGATGGTATGGATATAAGTTTATGCCTTTACGATCCTGTAACAAAAGAGCTTAACTACTCAGGAGCAAATCTTCCCTTACATATTCTTCGCAAAAATTCGAAACCACAACCAACATCGCATATCGTTCACAACGATAATAATTACACTTTATATCAAGTAAAGCCGAACAAACAACCCATAGGGTATATTTTTGAAGATACAAGCTACGTTACACACGAGGTTAAACTCATGGAGGGTGATATTCTTTATATTTTTACTGATGGATTTGCTGATCAATTTGGCGGGTTGTATACAAAAAAGTTCAGATATCAAGAACTACGGCAGCTTATTTGCTCAATGGCAAAAATTTCTCTTCAAGAACAAGTGAAAACTCTTGAAACTACCTTTAAAGCTTGGAAAGGGGAAAATATTCAAGTTGATGATGTAAGTTTTATGGGTATTAAAATTCCCTAGGCTTTTTTGTTAATCACAAGTAGGAAGTCAACCATTAGTAAAAAGAGAAGGAAAAACTCTACATCCTGTATCTCTAGCAAATTAAGAACTATAGTGATACTCAATAAAACAAGGACTATTAACCTGTATTTATCGTCTTGGGTTTTAGACTTTCCTCGCAGTTTATAGTAGTAATTAATTCGATAAAGAATAAAAGGAAGAAAAGCTAAATAGAATAAAACAATGCCAATTGCATAGTTTAGTAATCTAATTAATCCTGCAAAAATGACTAAACAAGTAGTAAAGATAATTACTTTACGCTCCGATATTTTTTTCCCCATGTTTATTTAAAGTGCCCAAAATTAACTGATTTTTTTAATGATTCTCCAATTAACAATTATTGATTTGGTTAATAAATATCAACTATAGAATTTGTTGCTTTTTCGAAAATAAATGTAGGTTTGTATCTTGTCATTAATTTGAACATTCCAAAATAGATAATAACAACTGTTTAACCTTAATTTATTAAAATGAGACAATTATTAAAGATTTGGTTACTGGTTTCAATTTCCTCAATTGCATCCTGCCAGTCTAATCAACAGTTTAACCCTAATATTACAAAAGCAAATCTCTATAAGTATATTGATTTTCTTGCTTCGGACAGCTTAAAGGGAAGATATCCCGGAACACCCTATGACAGAGTATCTGCTAAATATATCAAGGATATGTTTGATAGTTTTGGTCTAAAACCCTTGGGTGATAAAGGATATCAGTTTATGGATATCATCATTGATCAAAAACCTGGTACAAACAATAGGTTGAGTATTAATGGAGTTGATCAAACATTCGAAAGCAATTTCTCTACCCTTTCGTTCTCATCCTCGTCCACATTTGAATCCTCTGTGGTTTTTGCTGGGTATGGTTTTAAAATTAATAACGAGAAACTACTTTGGAACGACTACCAAGCCGTTGATGTAAATAACAAATGGGTCTTACTACTAAGAGGCGATCCAGAACCAGATAGCCTTGAAAGTGTATTCATCAATCAATCATCAGATAGAAATAAAACGTTAATAGCAAAGGATCAAGGAGCTAAAGGTGTTATACTAGTTTCGGGTAATTCATGGGACTCCAAAGATAAACTCTTAACCATGACTGAAAGGGGATATGATATTGGTATTCCTGTTATTCAGGTAAAACGGGATGTTGCAAACCTTATTCTTAATGGACAGGCCAAAATAGAAGAATTAGAAAAAATAATAATAGTCGATAGACATTCACACTCTATGGAACTCTCAACTTCTATTAATGCCACCACAGAAGTAATTAACGATAGTAAAACAACTCAAAATGTTGTAGCAGTTCTTGAGGGATCAGATAAAAAACTTAAAAATGAGTATATCGTTATTGGTGCCCATTTCGATCACCTAGGAATGGGTGGTAAAATCACATCAAGTCGCAAACCCGATACCATTGCTGTCCATAATGGTGCGGATGACAATGCCTCTGGTATTGCAGCAATGATAGAGATTGCAAAAAATCTAAAATCAAAACATAGAAAAATCAAGAGAAGTATTGTTTTTGTTGCTTTTGCAGCAGAAGAGATGGGTTTAATTGGTTCTCAAAAATTTGTTGAATCTGGTTTAATTCCAAACCAGTCAATTGTTGCCATGGTAAACCTCGACATGGTAGGTAGGATGAATAAAAAAGAGTTACAGATTAGCGGAACAAAAACATCTACTGAAAGCGAAGCCATTCTTAAAAACCTAAATGCGGATAGCTCCCTTACACTTGCTTTTTCCCCTGAGGGTTCAGGTCCATCCGATTACTCAAGTTTTTACAATAAAAATATTCCTGTTTTTGCATTTACCACTGGCGTTCATTTAGACTATCATACCCCATTCGATGATATTGATAAAATCAATTTTGATGGTATGGTTTCAGTAGTTAAATATGCTTACTCTCTCTGTTACGAATTATCCAATCGCCCTAAAAAACTCATCTTCCAAGAAGCTGGACCAAAAAATAAACCAATGAGAAATGGTCGTGGTTATAAGGTCACATTAGGAATTATGCCTGATGTTAGCGGAGCATCAAATAATGGGCTTAAAGCAATCTCTGTAACTAAGGATAAACCTGCTTACCGAGCTGGAATGAAAAGTGGTGATATTATAACAGCAGTCAATGGAAAACCTGTAAAAAATATACAGGATTATATGTTCAGACTTTCCGAATTAAAAGCAGGTATGACAGTTGCGGTAGAGATAAAGCGTGGTGAACAAAAAATGGTTTTATTGGTTCAACTTTAAAAAAGAAAAAGAATATGAAATCAACTTTTTGGTACTGGTTTTTTGCAGTAATTATTACCCTTGGGGCAATGGTTTACCAACGAATTACAGGTCCCACTCACCCAAAACTTGTAAAGTATGAGATTTCGGGTGTAAATAATAAATTGTCACTACCACGTAGTGCCGATAGCGGAACTGATTGTCAAATTACTTTAGAAGGAATTTCGTCCGATTACGAGGCCAATTTATATTTCAGGCATTTTCCCAAAAAAGAGGATTGGATTCAACTACCCTTTAAATCAGTTGAATCGGGTAAACTCGCATCATCCCTACCAAGTCAATCCGCTGCTGGTAAACTTGAATATTACATTGAATTAAAAAATATTAATAGCCAAAAAATAACAGAACTTACAAAGGATGAGCCATGCGTGATTCGGTTTAAAAACCCAGTCCCTGCTTGGGCTTTAATTCCTCATATAATACTAATGTTTATTGCCATGTTACTTTCAAATTTGACAGGTGCAATGGCAATTTTTAATCACGATAGATTTAGATATTATGGTGTATTAACGCTAATTATCCTTTTGGTTGGTGGTTTTGTTTTTGGCCCAATTGTTCAGTATTACGCATTTGGTCAAGCATGGACTGGGTTTCCATTAGGCTTTGACCTAACTGATAATAAAACGCTTATCGCATTTGTTGCCTGGGGAATTGCAGTCTTGTTAAATAAAAATATAAAAAGACCTGTTATTAGCTTCTTAGCAGCAATTGTTATGATCATTGTTTTCTCAATACCTCATAGCTTAAGAGGTTCCGAATTGAATTATGATACGGGTAAAGTTGTAACAGGATTTATAACGACACCAATTGGCAGTCGACCTTAAAAATGAAAGAGGCTAACTTCTCGGTTAGCCTCTTTCATTTTTAAACTAAAACTTCTATTCTGTTTTAGTGGTATCTTTAGCATGATCGCATTTTGTGCTATCTTTCTTTTCGCAACAAGATTTTTTCTTCTCACAGCACTCTTTTCTCTCACCCTCTTTGCATTCTTTAACTTTCCTTGGTCCGCAAGATGCAAAGGTTAATGCACTTAAGAAAACAACTCCAAACAGGATAATTTTTGCTCTTTTCATAGTATTAAGAAATTTAGTTTTATAAAACCCAAAATAACATAGATAATTATATACCACCAAAATAGTATGCTATTTTTTTAATCTTATCTAACAAATTTATATGAAAATCCAATTGTAATCCATCTTTTAGGCTGTTCAACATTTGCAATATCTACATACCTAGTATTAAAAAGATTCGAAACTTCGGTATATATTGAATATTTGGTAGCGACCCAACTCAATTTCAAATCAATTAGCCAGAATGGCTTATATGGAATACTAGAACCACTTGAAAAATTAATATATGTTCCTTCCCTCTCCTGCCATGATAAATTCCACATTGCCGTGAGTTTACTCACAAGTTTATGATTTAATCCCAATCGAAAATTCTGCTTTAAGTAATCCATAACATAGTAAGAATCAGAACTCCCACTATGTTTATTCTGCCAAAGATATGAGTAACTCAAGGAAAGAGTATTAAGTAAAGGTATTATCTCTTTTAAATTAGAAACAGTTGAAATTTCTAATCCATCCGTATTTAATGAAGTATAGTTTTCGGTTTGCCATTTTGTATCAAGCGGGGTTTTCTTTATCCAATCGATAATGTTTTTTCCCTCTCGATGAAAATATCCGATATAGCCGGATAAAAAAGAGAAATCGGATTTCAACCCTCCTTCATAGGTGATTGCAGACTCAGGTTTTAGGTTTGAATTCCCCAAATTTGTTGGTCCAACATAGTATAAATCCGTAAAGGTAGGATTCCTAAACGAACGATTGGCTGAGGCATATAACCGCAATTGATCCACAATTGAATAGGAAACGTCTAAACCATAACTCCATTCCGAATGAAAAGTAGTACAATAAGAATAATTTGCACCTGTAGAGATGTTAAATCTCCTTAAATAGAAGGTATGATCTACAAATAGGTTATAAATATACCTAGTTTTTCCTTTTGTATAGTAAGCGGTATCGTTACCAAAAACCTTCTTAGGACTCGAAAGTGCATCACCAAGTACATTGCTTAGAATACCTTCACTGCGTGGCTCAACACCTAATTGCGTTCTACCGAATCTGCTCATCTTCCGATAGAGAAATTTAGATCCCAGTACGGTTGTTAAATGATAATTATGGCTTTTATACCAAGATGGCACAGTATCCCTAAATAGTTCAAACCTATCCCAATGTCTTCTAATGTAAGTATTAATTTGTATCGTATTTTGATTCCATTTCCTCTCAAATCCAAGCGATGAGATTAATGAACTAGTTTTTTCATATTGATCCGGGTATTTGGGAGTATAAAAACTATTAGCCCCAAATCCCTTTGTTTGAAATCCAGTAAAAAAGTTGAAATTACCCGATTTCGTTGCTAAAAGTGAGTGAATAAATATGTTTGTAATCCCATAGTCGGTATTTTTAATATATCCATTGGACTTACTGTTTGATACCGAAAGAAAAGTATTTGAATTCTTAAGGTTGACTGAACCTTGAAGATTTCCTTCAAAGAGTCCATATTCACCTGCTTTAGCCGATATTTTTATTTGATTTTTTGAATCGGGTTGGGTTATTACGTTTATTGCACCGCTAAAAGCACCAGGCCCATGAACCCTTGCCCCAGGTCCTTGAAGAACCTCTATTCTTTGAATTGAATTCAGGTCGATAGGAATATTAAGATTATGATGACCTGTTTGTGGATCGGTGATATTTACACCGTTTAAAAGAACTAAAACTTGATCGAAAGAACCTCCTCTGAATGTCATATCCCCCTGCACACCATTGCCACCCCTTTGTCGAATGTCAACATTTATAACCTTTTCAAGAACATCTTGTAGCGATGAGGCTGAAATCTGCTGAATCTCCTCTTGTGTTACAACCTGCACCACCCTATTCAGCTCTGAGTAGGATTCGGCTTTTAGCTTTGTGGATACCACAACCTCCTTTAGGTCAAGATGCCTGCTTACTGATACTGTATCAGTTTGAGCAATAGCCACTGTTGGACTTGCAACAAGTGAATAGGTCGCAGGGATTACGCATATTTTAACCGTTATCTTCAAACTGTTAAAAACGCTGTAACCCTTATTCGTCCACTTATTAAAAAATCGCAATTTTCGATTTTTTTGTTTTAATGATTTATTCATCCTTAAACACTTTTGGTTAAAATTAATAAAAAATTGTCTGTCGCAGGTTGCTAGATACTAGTTGCTGATATAGCTTAATTTGATATCCTATCCATACAAAATCATCTTTAAAATCAAAATTAAACGCAAAAGAATAAAATACTGTAAATAAACAAACTAGTAACTTAGTTATATAAATAAGGCGGCAAATTTAAGATTATTTAATCGCAACCAATGATTAGATTCAATTCCATATATTTGTACAATTCTTTAAAAAAAATTGGTTTAGTGCAGCAATCGGCTAAAGATTGCCGTCTATAAATCAGAATTGAGCGATGAGCAAAGAAAACTTTTATAATAATATTCATCAGGATTTAATTAACCAATGCCGTACTGGAGATAGTAACGCTCAATTCGAAATTTACCGTTTGTACTATAAGGCAATGTACAATGCAAGCCTTAGAATTGTGGGAGATGAACAGGAAGCCGAGGATATAATGCAAGAATCGTTCTTTAAAGCCTTTGATAAAATTTCGACCTATAGGAATGAGGTTAGCTTTGGAGCCTGGTTGCGAAGGATTGTAGTTAACTCTTCAATTGACGCATTAAAAAAACGCCGCTTATCGTTCATGCCAATTGAAGAAGCTTACAATGTAAAAGTTGAATCAACAGAAGAAAGCGACTACAATGCTGAAACCCTAGAGCGGGTTAAAGATGCGATTGAAAAACTACCCGAAGGGTATAAATTAGTGTTAACCCTTCATCTGATTGAGGAATATGAACACGAGGAAATTGCATGCATGCTTAGTATTACAGCATCAACATCACGCTCACAGCTGGCAAGAGCAAAACAAAAACTTATTGAAATAATAAAAAACAAACCAAAAACCAAATAATAATGGAAAGTCTTGAGAAGTATATCCACGAAAACCATGATTCTTTCGATTCGAAAGAGCCTATGGATGGACACTTCGATAGGTTCCGGCAAAAATTGGAAGCCCGCAAACCTGCCCGAAAAGTTAACCTGTTTATGGTTGCTGCAGCAGCCGCAATCGCAGGTATAATCCTTACTGGGACATTGGGACTCCTTTTCAATAATTCTTATTCTGAAATCTTTAGTAAAAAAGAACTTACGCTGAGTTCCATTTCACCTGAACTTAAGGAGGCTGAGGACTACTACATTGGTCAGATTAACGAAAGATACAACCAAATCAACTCTCTTAAAAAAGTTTCATCGCCAGAGGTTGAATCTGAAGTTAATAAAGCAATTATTGACATGAGCGTGGGCTATTACCTGTTAAAAAAGGATTTGAATAATAACCCTAAACAAGAAAGAGTGGTTAGCGCAATGATTCAGCAATATCAGACAAGAATTGATATGCTCGATCAAATACTTAAAACCTTACAAAAGTTTAGTCAAGTCAATAACCAATAATAGTTAAACATTTGTCTTAAAAAAAATATAGGATTATGAAATCAATAAAATTACTATCCGTACTTCTTCTTACTCTGCTCATAACTAGTACTGTTATAGTAGGTCAAGATAAAGTTGCCAAAACGTATCAAAAAGAGTTTTCACTTACACCTAATTCGAATGTATACCTCGAAAATCGTTTTGGTCAAATGAATATTGAAAATTGGGATAAAAACAGCATTTCAATCACAATCGAAATCAAAGTTGATTACCCGGAAAGTGAGAAAACAGCACGATTACTAAAAGCTATAAATATTGAGATTAACCAAATAGGCGATAATATTAGCGCAATCACAAAAATCGATGAAGACTTTATGAAGCCTTGGAACAAACTATTCGATAGCGATTCAAAAGATTTTAGCATCGATTGGGAGGTGAAGATGCCAAAGCAGACCAACCTTGATATTGCTAATAGGTATGGGGATATCTTTATTAATGAACTAACTGGTAAATGTAAAATTGAACTTAGGTACGGAAACCTCAAGGCTAATAGGATTTTTCGAGGTAATAACGATCCACTCAATTCATTAACACTTGGATATGGCAACGCAACTATTGACGAGGTAAATTGGTTTAAGGTTGATTTAAAATATGGGAAACTGAATGTTGTTAAAGCAAAAGCCATTGTACTTGTAAGTAAATACTCTAAAGTTATTATAGATCAGGTAAGTTCCATAGTATCAGAGTCAAAATACGATACATACTCAATAGGAACAATCTCAAACTTTGTTGGCGAAGGCGCTTATGCAACCTATCGATTTGAGGAACTCACTAAAAAACTAGATCTTACAGTAAAATATGGTGATGTAAGAATTGATAAAATACCAGCGAATTTCGAAAGCATAAAGTTCAATGGCAGTTATACAGGTATTTATGCAGGTATAGATCCATCAGCCTCATACATTTTAAATGCCAATGCTTCCTATGGAAATATTAAATTCAATTCGCAAGGTAGGGTGAATAGATCCGAAAGTTCATCCCATACCGAAATCGATGGTCTAGTAGGTAGCGATGAAAACACAAAATCAAAGGTTGATATTACCGTTAGGTACGGAAATGCAAGGCTTGAATAGATCATTCAATAGTTCCACATAAAAAATAGGAGTCGGAAATTGTTCCGGCTCTTATTTTTTTATTGATTTACTCAGCTATTCACTCTATCCTTTTTTATGCTATTTTTGGGTTGGTTTTATAAATGATATGTTGGATAATAAAAAATGTAGTGCAAAACCCTTTCTGAAATGGGCTGGTGGCAAAGCCCAGCTAATTAATTTAATTAGTAGTTCCTTGCCAGGATACCTGAAAACTTCTGAAAACCTAGTATATGTTGAACCTTTTATAGGTAGCGGTGCTTTACTTTTCAGGTTTTTACAATCGTACCCAAACACAAAGAAAGCTGTAGTAAATGATATCAACCCAGATCTATTTAATGCTTACAACGTAATCAAAAAAGAACCTGAAAATCTAATAAAGAAATTAGGTTCAATTCAGGATAAATATTTTTCGCTAAAAAGTGAAATGGATCGTAAGGCCTTTTTTTTAGTTCAAAGGGATAAATTCAATGCCCGAAACCTAAATTCCATTCAGAGTACTACCCTACTTATATTTATGAACCGAACCTGTTATAATGGCTTATATAGGGTAAATAGCAAAGGGGAATTTAATGTTCCATTCGGAAAATATAGTAAACCGAAGATTTGCGATACACAAACCATTCTGTGCGATAGCCAACTACTCCAAAAGGTCACTATTCTAAACGTAGATTATTCGGAAGTATTATCCCATATCGAATCCCCAAATGCCTTTTTTTACATCGATCCTCCCTATAAACCTATTAGCCAATCATCGTCATTTAATGCATACGATAAATATAAATTTGACGATACTGAGCAAGAACGACTTAAAGACTTTTGTGTTAGAATTGGCACATTGGGTCATTACTGGCTACTTAGTAATTCCGATGTAAAGAATTTTGATACTGAAAATGAGTACTTCGATAATCTTTATAAAGATTTCAATATAAAACGCGTTAAGGCAACACGTAAAATCAATTCAGTATCATCAAAGAGAGGCGAAATATTTGAACTATTAATATCGAACTATAAGGTTGACTAAACTAAAAAAAACTATAAATCTGCACTGCCAAAAACCACGAAACAACAATAGCAAAGAGGTAAACGCCAATTGAAACAATACCTAAAAGCAGATATTGCTTTATACCAACAGAAAAGTGCTTAGCAAAAAAAATAGTAACCCCTACAGCATAAGGGATACACAGCAATAAGGCAGTAATTAAACCTGGAGATATAAACCCCAAAGCAAAAGATGAAGAAATATGAGATATGGAGTTCACTAAAGTGGCAAAAGCAACAATTACCAGTATTTTGGCATTAAAAGCAGTAAATTTTCCCCAAAGGTAGAATGCAACTAAAATAGGTAATACTGTTGCAACCACTACGGCAATGCCAAAAATGAAAGATAGTTCTTTAGAATTATTGGGTAAGAATGAGCTAACATGCTTAGGGATTAATTGGTATATATCCGAAGCTTTCATCCTAAAAACAACCCATTCCTCAAGATTATGGAAAAAATACACAATTGGAAATAGAAGCACCAATAGATTATAAACTCTTTTTAAAGCCATAGGTTATGTTTATCCAACAAATTTAAAACTTATAGAGATTTAACCCTCCCTCAATAAGAATCATTTTTTAGATTTGCATCTTAATTTTTGGAGATGAAAGCAATTTATACAATAGGCCTGCTAGTATTATCAAATACATTCATGACATTGGCTTGGTATGGGCATCTGAAGTTTAAAGAGATGAAATGGTTCGAAAATCTCGGTTTAATTGCGGTTGTACTCATCAGCTGGTCAATCGCTTTATTTGAGTATTTCTTCCAAGTACCTGCAAATAGAATTGGTTTTAAAGACAATGGGGGTCCTTTCAGTCTAGTTGAGCTAAAAGTTATACAAGAAGTAATTACTCTTATAGTCTTTATGGGGTTTTCAATGATAGCATTCAAAGCTGAAACTTTTCGAACAAATCATTTAATTGGTTTTGTATTTCTTATCCTTGCAGTATACTTTATTTTTAAAAAATAGTACAAAAACATCTTACTTTAATACGGAAATGAAAGACTATAAAAATATCTATATATTTGCAGCAAATTAAAAAGGAGGCCCAAAGACCTCCTTTTCCCAAACACACAAAAAAATTAAACGAAGAACAAAAATCTTTTAAGCAACATAGGATGACAAACCCATTAAACAAAAAACTCCACGTAGATATCCAAGTTGCTCAAAAATCAGGTTTTAAACTAGTTGTAAAAATACGCTAACAAAACCAAAAACAGTCATTATTTAGTGTTAAATATTCAAATAAAATGTAAAAAAAACATATTAGACTGATATTTAGATTACTAATAAACGCCATAATCACCAAATACTAGAAGAAATTTCTACAATAAATTAGTCTAACCTAAGTAGCAGTTTAGTCACAAAATCGAATCTTTAATCAAATGGTATGTAACCTTAACCGAATAAACCTTGTTATAGAAGATTAAAATATTTATATTTACATTAATGAAATTACAAGGAATGAAATCACTTAAAATAGATGCTGCTATTGATACCCCTGAGATTTTTCTTGACTCAGAGAGTAAAATATTTTCTATTTCAGGTATTTCTCACCCAGAGAATGCAAAGGAATTTTACATGCGCGTGCTCAACTGGCTCGATGAGTTTTATGAAGAAATTAAGGATAAAGAATCGACCAAAATCATTGTAGACCTTAATTTTAAATATATTAACTCATCATCATATAAATACCTTCGGGAAATAATGCGTAAAATCTCAAATTTTAGAAGTAATGGGATAAGCGTTGAAGTAATATGGAACTATCACCAAGATGATGAGGATCTGCTCAATGAAGGTGTCATTCTCTTTGAACTCCCAGAAGTGATGCTACCATACAGATGTATACCATACACCTAATAGGTTTAATATTTACCTTCACCCCGCTACTCTTTTTTATTCCATTTCTAGCTAAGTTTAATATATTAAATAACAATGTTTTATAAATATATTTTTTGTTTTTTTAAAACAAAAGAATAGTTTATAGCAGCTATTCAACTTTGGTTATCAGAAAATACTAATTTTGCAGTTCAATTTTAAAACATATACATCATGGCAAACAAAAGAGAAATTAAGAAAGATGTTGATTACCTTGTTGGTGAAGTTATCAGCGATTGCTATACATACCTGTTGATTCATGGAGAAAAGAATAGGGATAATGTGATTGGAATCATTGGTTCAATCGTTGAAAAAAGGAATAATTTTATTAGCAGGGTTAACAATCCCGATAAAAGTTTTGATTCAAAACAGATTAAGTCTCATTACAAAGCAATTAACGTTGATTTACTGGCTGCAGTTGATGATTCTTTCTCAAAACTAAGCAACCTTTCTGCAAAGAAATAGTTTTAACAAAATAGCCATCAGTTTTCCTTCATTGCTAAGTTTTAAGTGCAAGGAAAACTGATTTTTTTTATGGGATATTACAATTTCGATAGAGTTATCAATAGGGAAAATACCTCTTGCGTAAAATACGATTTAAGGCAATCGGTTTTTGGCAATAGCAAGGTTTTACCTATGTGGGTTGCTGATATGGATATACCCACCCCTGATTTCATCCTTGATGCATTAGCTGAAAGAATAAAGCACCCAATGCTTGGTTATACCATCCGCGATAAAGTATTTAATGATTCAATTGTGTGGTGGAATGCAAAGCGTCATTCTTGGGCTATTGATCCAGATTCAATAAGTATATGCGCAGGGGTAGTTTCGGGTCTTAATCATGCAATACAAGCCTTCACAAAACCTGGAGATAAAATAATAATTCAAACTCCGGTTTACCATCCATTCTTTTCAACAATATATAATAACAGTCGTATTCTTCGGCCAAACCCTTTGATTGGTTTGGATATGAAGTATACAATGGATTTCGAACACCTAGAAGAGGTTGCATCGCAAGGCGCAAAAATGATTATTATCTCAAACCCACATAACCCGGTTGGTAGGGTGTGGAATAGAGATGAACTTGTAAGGTTAGGCGAAATATGTTGTAGGCATAATATCCTTATTGTTTCGGACGAGATACACTCCGATCTGATCATAAAACCTAATTTACATATTCCTTTTGCAAGTTTGAGTGAGGAGTTCCTAATGAACTCTATCACATTTGCATCAACAAGTAAAACGTTCAATCTTGCCGGACTTTTTACAGGTCATGCTATCATAGCAAATAAAGTGCTGCTTAAAAAGTATAACCATGCACTAGAGGTTACTGGGGCGGGAATGGGGAACATTTTCGGTTTTGAATCAGTTAAAGCTGCCTACAGCCCAGAAGGTGAAATTTGGTTAGATGAAGTTCTTGAGTACATTAATGGTAATGCACAGCTTGTTGAAACTTACCTAAAGGATAAATTACCTAAAATTAAGCTCGCTGAACTTCAAGGAACCTATCTTCTCTGGCTTGATTTTCGTAATTTTGGTTTAGACGATGAAAAGATTAACGATTTACTTGTCAATAAAGCAGAGGTTGGCTTAAATAAAGGTAGCGTATTTGGTGAGCAAGGAATAGGTTTCCAACGTATGAACATTGCCTGCCCTAGAAGTATGGTGGAAGAAGTTTTGGAGAGAATATATAAGGTGTTTAAGGGTCTCTAAAATCTATAACCAAACATAAGCATTAGGTTAAAGTTCTCTGTTTTTATCATCAAATTCTTTTCTGGGAGAAACTGTTCATTCCATTCTACAAAAGTTCCTGCAAAAAAAACTTTATTGTTATAACCCAGATTTAACCTAAAGTTGATTCTAAAATAGTAGTCCTTATAATCACTATAACCCTGATTGACAAAAAGCAATTCCTTCTTCATGTAGCCAAGCCCAGCAAAAAAGATTGGATTAAAAAACCATTTACTTTTTGCAAGGCTATATGATATTCCTGGCATAACTGTCCATCCTGAAAAATTGCTTTGATATAATTGCTTTCCTTCAAAAAAATAACTTTGTAGTTGATTTGGAATCAGCGAAGAATCTGCACTTACGCTTGTTAATGAATAGTTAGCATAAAGTAAGGTTGAAAATACACTCCTAAGTTGCTGCTCTGTTAATTTAATTGAAGCATTAAGTGAGTATCTATGGGGATTTAAGTTTATAATTGTTTCAATTCCCTCAGTTGTATAATCAATATCTGATCGCTTGGGGTATGGCATTTCCTCAGTCCAACCAGAATATGATTCCTCGGGATTTGAAACATAGAATCCTTTATAAGTTCGATGAAAACCTGAGATATAAAAAAACCTATTGGTTATATTAACCTGATAATCAAAAATTGATGACCTTCCATACTTATTTATATCAAGTTCCGTTCCAGGTAATTTAAAGTAATAGCTAAGTTGTATATTTCTAAAAGATATCCCTACACCTCCAATAATTCCATTGTTTGGTTTAAAAATAATCGATGGGGATTTACTCATTAATTTGGAACTACTACTTATGCTAATTGAAAGTTCCTTTAGTCCGAAAAGGATACGGGTTGAAAATTTTCTTGAAAATGGTTTTATATAAAGGCTATCGGCTCTAAATGTAGCGTATGCATCATTTGATGTAACTAACAGTATAAATACCAGCGGAATAATTGCAAAAAAAACTTTTCTCATTCTTAAAAATAAGACCACAAAAATAGTTAAAGAAACACAACAAAATAATCCTCCAACTCAATTACTTTAAATAAACACAGGAACTTACATATAATTTTTTGGTCTACTAATAAAACTGTATTGAATTTAATCTTAAAAAAGCCTTATATTTATTGATTAAATCACTCTCCATCGTATGAATATTTTGCTAATAGCTAAGCATAAACTTATTCAAACCATAATATTATTCGTCGGTATAACCATTGCAGCACAAGCTCAATCCATTGAGAAATCATATACTCTTAATCCCGATACATTAAAGAGGATTAATGAATACCTAAGAAATGGTGAGTATGGCAAAATATCAGGAATCGTAATACTTGCAAAATCAAAAGTACTATTTGAGCAGTATTACGGATTTAATAATCCTAGCACATTACATCCAATTAGTTCTGTTACCAAAAGTGTTACATCTTTGATTACTGGTATTTGCATTGATAAAGGATATTTAAATTCAATTGATACTCCTATCTGGACGTTTTTTCCTGAATACAAATCAATATTTGAAAAAGATACTATTAAAAAAAGAATAACCATCAGAAATCTTCTAAACCAAACTACCGGTTTACAATGGGATGAGTGGACCACTCATTATTCTTACGCTGGAAACGCTCTAATTGAGCTTAGCCAAAGTAGACAGAACTGGGTAGAATATACATTAAAACTCAATAATGAATGTAAACCGAGCACCAAGTTTTCATATAATAGTGGGAATTCGCAGGTTATAGAAAAAATACTTTGCAAGTTATCATCTCATAATTTTGAATGGTTGGTAAAAAACTACCTTTTTGAACCTCTAGGGATAAAAAATTATCACTGGGATACATATGCAAATAACGGTATTCCCGCTTGGGGTGGTCTATACCTAACTACACGAGATATGGCAAGATTTGGCACATTAATATGTAATCATGGATGTTGGGGCGATTATCAAGTTATATCGAATGATTGGATTGAAAAATCTACGAGAATTGAATCAAAAAGCGATAAAGCAGGGTATGGTTTACATTGGTGGGTTACAACCCAACCCGATGGCATGCCATTGATTTATGCCGCAGGATATGGAGATCAATTCATTTATATTGCTCCCGATAAAAAAATTGTTATTGCAGTAAATGGGCAAAATTTTACCGATTATAAATGGGCAAGAAGTATTGACAGTCTGATTAAAAGTATATTCTCCTCAGTTCAATAGTGTTTCTTAATTATTCTTTGCTTTAACAATAAACTTTTTCAAGTAATTAATGTTTATTATATAGATGATAAATGATAGGCAAAAGAACTTGCTTAAACTTCAATAGCAATAAAATAATTACTTAAAACACCATGGCCATGACACAACTAAAAACAACCTACATGGGACTTGACCTTAAAAATCCGTTGATTGTAGGAGCATCGTCCCTTACCTCCGATTTGGAAGTACTAAAAGCTATTGAAAATGCTGGCGCAGGTGCAATAGTTGTTAAATCACTTTTTGAGGAGCAAATTCAGCTCGAAGAGCTTGAGTTACAAAATGAACTCGACGAGTATACCGAACGCCATGCTGAAATGGTCAACCTCTTCCCTACCCTAAAACATGCTGGTACAAAAGAGCATCTTTTAAAGCTTAGAAATGCAAAAGAAACAATTAAAATTCCCGTAATAGCCAGTTTAAATGCCATTCATGCCGATACATGGGCTGAATACGCTATTGAGATTGAAAAAACGGGGGTTGATGGTATTGAGCTGAATTTTTATACCACCCCAAAAGATTTTGAGGTTGATGGAAAAACAATAATTCAATCGCAGCTTAACATTCTTCAAGATGTAAGGAAAGCACTTAAAATACCTATTAGCGTTAAACTTAGCCCATTCTATACAAACCCATTGGATGTTATCAAACAAATGGATGGTAAGGAGGTTAATAGCTTTGTAATTTTCAACCGATTATTTCAACCTGATATTGATATTGAAAAAGAGGAATTAACCCAAACACTCTACCTCAGCACAAGTAACGACTCGCGATTAACACTTCAGTTCACAGGTCTGCTTTATAAAAACATTGTTGCTGATATTTGTAGCTGCTCTGGCATAATGAATTCCACCGATGCTATAAAAATGCTACTGGCTGGTGCAACTGCATTTGAAGTTGTAAGTACAATTTATCAGAATGGTGTTGGTCAGATAACAACCATACTCAATGAATTAGAAGCTTGGATGGATAGTAAGGGGTACAAAAATATTGAAGATTTCCGTGGAAAACTTGCTAAGAAAAACCTTAAGGATCCTTTTGCATACCGCAGAGCACAATACGTAGAAATACTAATGCGTTCAAATGATATAATAAAGAAAACAACTATTATGTAAATTATGTTCTTTCTTTAATTCAACCCCAAAAGCATTTTGTTCCAACACAAACTCAATTAATATTTGAGATTGTGTTGGATTTTTTATTGATAATATGTTGTACTATAAGCATAACTAGGTGCATTCGATATTAAAAGCAAGTATTCAAAATCAAATAGTGAACATTCAAAAATTTCGCATTCTTAGGGTTTCACTTTTGGTGATTGTGGACTTTCGATGCACGATTAAGCTATCGCAAAATGCGAATATTGAGATGCAATGGGGGTTTGTTTTAACGCATTTTATGATTGATTTCTTACAATAGGGTTTTGCACCTTCGCAATTCACGATTGATTAGGTGCAAAGAGGTTTTGTTGGTGTACAATGACATTTTGATGGGTTGCAATTGGGTTTTGTTTCAATGCAATGGTATTTTGCCTTGAGAGCGTCAGAACATATCTCATAGGTATTATGTTAGGACATATCTCACAGGTGTGAGGAGTCATCTCATATATGTCGGGAGTCATCTCACAGGCGTTAGGACGTATCTCACAGACATTAGAACATATCTCACAGGTGTCGGGAGTAATCTCATATATGTCGAGAGTCATGTCACAGGTGTTAGGAATCATCTCACAGATGTTAGGACATATCTCACAGATGTTAGGACATATTTCACAGGTGTTAGGAGACATCTCTCAGGTGTTAGGAGACATCTCACAGACGTTAGGACGTATCTCACAAGTGTTAGGACGTATCTCACAGACGTTAGGACATATCTCACAGACGTTAGGACGTATCTGATTGATGTTAGAACATATCTGGTAGACGTTAGAACATGTCTGGTAGTTGTTAGGATATATCTGGTGGATATTAGACATGTCCATAAAGAAACCTGAGTTTGCGGATCAGGTTAATACAGTTACGATTACAGACGGCGAGATGAGCGAGCTTAATATTCAGCTTACGAGGGTTTTAAATTATAAAGAAAAGCCGTGATAGATTTGTATGAAAATTATAGTTGGCATTCTCAATATTAGGAACTCAAGTTATGATTTTTAGATTTAAACTACATGCTCTTTCTCGTACTCTGCAAAATTCATTTGAAAAAGATCACTATATCATATTCCCAACCTGCTCCTTATACGACAAACTATAATAATTATCGGTTAGCATTAGTTCTTTTGGAGTACCCGAGTTAGAAATTGTTCCATTCTCAAGTAAATAGATTTTATCTGCTTTTGAGGCAGTTTTAATTCTATGAGTAATCATTATTATAGCTAATTCATTCCGAAGTTGTTGTAGAAGGTCTAAAATGAAGTTCTCTGCATTTCTGTCCATAGCAGAGGTCGCCTCATCGAGTATTATTAATTTAGGTTTTTTGTATAATGCTCTTGCTAATGCCACAAGCTGTTGCTGACCACCTGAAATGTTTATTCCTTCTTCGCCTAAAATAGTCAAATATTGTTGGGGAAAATCAGAGAAATAAGTGTCAAAGCCATACGATTTACAAAAACTGATTACGTTTTCGGCTTCCTTCCTAGAATCACCCAAGCAAATATTATCTATGAGAGTCCCATTAAATATTTTAATTTGTTGGGGAACAACACCAATATTACTCCTCCAAAAATGAGTATTGATTAATGCTAAATTTTTATTATTAATCAGTATTAGTCCTGATTCTGGCTCATAAAATTTTTGGAGTATTTGTACTAACGTACTTTTTCCAGTACCGCTTTCACCTAAAATCCCTACTAGTTCTCCTTTTTTTACCTCTAAAGAAACATTTAATAAAAGCCGCTTTCTTCCAGCGAATCGAAAATTCAGGTTTTTAATTTCAATTTTATCGATGATTTCAATATCCTGCTTTGTTAGGTCATCCTTATGCTCTGATTTTATACTGGCAATTTCATACATACGATCAAATGCCACTTTTGCCTCTTGAATTTGAATATTAAATATAGCCAACCGGCTTATGGAGGGTATAATTGAACCTGTTAGTGAAAGAATGGCCACCATTTCCCCAATCATTAACTCTTTCTGAAACACTTGAAATGAGGATAGCCCAAAAATTCCAAGAATTAGAAGAACCCCAGTAACCTCTGACCAAAAGCTATACTGAATATTGAGTTTACCTAAATTATAAATATTTTGCTGAAAAAAGCCGTATGCATTTTTAGTTAACTCCTTAAAAAAGGGTTCCTTATTATTCGACTTAATGGTATCAATACCCTGAATGGTATCGATATAATTACTCTGGTTTAAGGCGTACGATTGCATCACATCCTTTTGTGAAATAGCTATTCTTTTGTGAAATCTTCGGATTATACCGAAGTAAAGAAGAAAACTAAATAAAACTAGACTACCGATACTTATTGAGTATAAAAAAATTACAAAAAGTGAAATTATAATAATTAATCCATCTATTAGCATATTACCAACTACTGAGCTAATAGTATTCTGAATTCTCCGAGTATCATCCATCCGTGCTATTAGCTCACCCGTTTTTCGGGTATCAAAGAATGATTTCGGTAGATCGATAAGTGCACTATAGAATTTTTGAATAACCCGATTGTTAAACTCCTTATTCTGGCTAATAAGGAAGAAACCTCTTAAATAGTTCAACCCTGTTTTTACAATTAGCAGGGCAGACAATAAAAGCAAGCTAATAAATAACCCATTGTAATCCGCAGAGGGAAGTATTTTGTCGATTAACTTTTGCGAAAAGATGGCTGTAGAAATTCCCAGAATTGTAATGGCTGTACCTAGGAATAAAGCAACTATTAGTATCCCAAAATCCTCTTCAATCAACGACTGCAACCATGACTTTTTCTCCTTTTTGATTATTTTACCCTCTACAAACTCTTTATTGGGGATCAATTTAAGCAATGCCTTACTTCTCCAAACCTGTTCTAATTCATCTTTGGTAATTGTAAGAATTCCTTTTGCAGGATCAGCTATGACTATGTTATCATCCTTATCGAATCCAAAAAAAACATAGTAATGCTGTAGGTTTTCATGTAATACTACATGAAGAATGGCAGGTTCATCAAGTTCTTTTAGATTCGAAACGCTCTCCGCTTCCAACCCTTGGGCATCAAATCCTAACTGTTGGGCTGCCTGATATAAGCCAAGAACTGTCGTCCCTTGCTTTGCCGTTCCGCTAAGCTCTCGTATTCTTTCAAGCGGTGTAAAACCATTATAAAATTTAATTACGGTTGACAGACATGCAACTCCACAATCAGAACTACCGATTTGCAGGGTAAAGGATTTTGATATTCTCTTTCTTGCTAGATTCATCACCCTAATTACCGGATTTTATCAATACTCTAAGATTATCAGCATCAATATTCTGCGTTATTTTTTTAATCAGGTGTTTTCCTTGATCGTAGTAATATAAAGTTGGATAATTGTAATGCCCAAATAGTTTAGCTAGTTCAGCCTTATCGCATTGATAAAATTTGATTGGCATTCCTGGATCTAAATCGAATTTCTCCTTGAACTCACTAATCGTTTCCAAAGAGTCGGAGCTAACCATAAGTATTTGAAAAGTTGGCATCTCCGATATTAAATTAACCATCTGATCGAATATATTATAGCAATGTAAGCAATCAGAACTATAGAGCATAATAATGGTATTCCTATCGGATGAAATTGAATCAGGGGTAATCAGATGATTATCCAATGATTTAAATGTAAAATTGGGCAAAACTTTGATCTTCTGGCTCAGCCTATTCTCTTGAGTCCTCTTATTAATAATCATGAAAACCATTGATAATATAAGCACTATAATGCATACTAATAGTATCCGTTTTATTCTAGATTTATCACTCATAATACATCACTTAAATACCACAATTACAATAAATACCACAAATAGAATCCACACTAACAAACCTAACACGTACGTCTTTAGCACAAACGATAGACTTTTTAAAAAATTCCATTTCATTAATTTAGCCAGCAGGAATGAGAGCACCAGCCAGTACAGAAATTCAATGGAATTCAAAATCCCCATTGGTATTTTTATCCAATCGGGATAGGAGTTTAACTTAACTGTTGAAATAAAGCGAAACGGGGAATATCCCCCCAACTCCTCAAAGGAGGTGAAGCTATGGTTAAAAACAAGTATCGTTCTAATAATAGTGAATAGGATAAATGTAAACTCCGCTACAATAACAACTTTGTACAGTTCCCGCATTGATACCCTAATCTCTGCAAGGTATAAGCCGATGTAGAAGCAAAGAACGACGAACGATATTCGAATAAACAGCGTTATAGGAATAAACAGAAATTTAATGAACCCCCAGCTCTTATCTAGTTGTAAAATCTTATGGGCTTCGTCGGCATTAAACTTTCCTCCATAAGTGTTAAAGAAGAAAATATCATCGATGTAAAAAAGGCGTATTACCAACGAATTTATTACATATATACTAGCAACAGCAATAAAAAGGTAAATACTCCTTTTGGTTATTATATCTAATTGCTTACCTATCATACAATCAAAAACATGAAGTCAGTAATACTGTCTATGCTTTACGCTAACCATTAAATTTATATAAATATATTCCCTTCAAAATAAGATATAGAATAGATGCTATTCCATAGGTAAGGAGTACGAGTTTAGCCATACGTTTTAGCGATTCTCTGGTGATCAACTGCAGACCATAAATAAGTATTCCCCAGAATAGCATTTCAGGAATACTAAAAAATTGAAAAATTGCCTTTATTGCCTCACTAGCCTCTGACCCAATAAAAAATTGTAATGATAGAAATGAAAAGTTATCCACCTCCTTCATTGTATACTCCGTATGAATAAATAGAAACCAGACCATCTGGGCAAGATCCCTAAGCCAAAAAAACAATTCGCCTAGTATTACCAATGACATCAACTCTCTAAATGGTACTTCTATCTCCCAATTCTTTAGCCCGAATTGGAGTAATCCAGCAATTATAGTAACCTTAATAAAGCAAATAACTGGGAAACCGATGTTAATTGCAATCCAAATATTTCGGTAAAAGGAAGCGGAGTGGGCATTTCCACCAGTAAAATATTGAGGATCTGAAACAATAATTTGATGTATAGCATATATAGAAAGGATATTCAACAGGCATAGTATGGCAAAGAGGTACCAAAAATTTTCCCTTTCAAGTAATGATTTGATTGTTTTCATTCCCCATTACTTTTAAATTGCTCCTCTAAAGATTTGTTCTTTTGTAAATCAATATTTACACTCTGAATAAGAGGGTTAAGCAGTACAATATTGTAGCTTTTCCAAAAATCGGGATGGTATGGGAATTTTTTCTCATAGATATCCTTAGTCAAAATTTCCTTTTCTGCGTTTTTTATACGTGAAAAATCCCTACGTCTTGTAAGAATATTATTCACCATAAGGGTCGACAATACATACTGTTTACCTTGTATCGTATCGGATGAGTTGGTTTTCATAGCAGTGCTAACAGGTTTAATTTCCTGAATAAAAGTTGGATAATATTTTCCATCATACTTCCTGTAGGTTACATTGTAAGATAAAAAATATTTATTTTTAAAATACCATTCTTTACCCTGATTGCTGTTGTTTACAGCATAAAAACCCCATTCAAATTTAATAATAGCATAGTCATCAGCCTGTATATATATATTTCCTCCTATATCACCGGTTCTAACTGTAATTTTACTATCCCATAATGTATCCCTATAACTTATAACATAGATTAACTTTTTATCAATATAGTTACACCCTGATAGTGTGAATACATGTCGGTTAATGTTATCCTTACATAAAAAATTGGTGTAACTACAATTCTGAATCGCTCTTACATAGTCAGAATTGTATATGTTTAAGATCAGGTTTGTTTCTCCAAAAATTTTTTTATAAATCTTTGACCTAAGATCGTATTCTAAATAACTGTCACTTTTTCGTATTTCGTTGATTTTTATTTTGGCAAGGTTTAAATCTGTATCATATCCAAAATCTTGAATGCTTACTGCAGCCTCTATTAATCGGGCATACCTATCATCCCTCATACAAAGTTCACGATAAAAAGCATCCATGTAATACATTTTAGTGGGATAGTTTTTCTTAATTTTCTTAATGGCTTTTCTTACAATCTGCTCGGCAGTTTCTCCCTTTGATAGAACAAACAAAGGCTGAATGGGAATGTTAGTAGAATCAAGATAAAATGTTTTTATGGAGTCATTAAGGATTTGGTTTATAGGTTTCTGGTATGTTTTGAACCCAAGAGATGAGATCATCAGAGTATCATTTTTTAGGCTGTCGGAAAAATAAAAAGAAAAGTTTCCCAGATCATTTGCTGCTGTTCCAATGGATTTCCCCTTAATACTAATGGCTGCATATCCAACTGGTTCGGAAGTGTTAATTTGAAAAACGGCACCATTTATACAATTTGTTTTTTGAGAATAAATGAATTGTGTCTGTATGCAAATAAGGCAGAGAGCAAAGATTGATTTTTTCATGAGAATAAATCTAGTTTTATTAAAGATAAAAGTAACCTATATTCATTATTAGATCATAACTCCATCAGGATATAGAATCCTGATAGAGTTATGAATGATTTCCAAAGAATAACTAAAATTCTTCCAAAATCTTTATCGTATTGTTATGTAGTGAATAAATGCCTTAAATATTAAACATAATTCACACCTAGACTCCATCGAATATCCCTAAAATTACTATCGACAGTTATGCTCATATATATCATGAAGGTAGTATATATCCCCCTGAAAATCCATAGGATTTCGGAGCCAATAACTAAGTTGTCCACAATAACTAAAACCACCTTCAATTTGTTCCATCTTTTCGAAATCTAACGTCTTCATAATTATTTGTTTTAAGGTTAATATTTCCCAAACGCTGGTTTATCATTCCATTACTTGGGTTGATTATTTTTTTGGCTTAGCTAAAACCTATAACAAACATATACATTATTTATGTCATATTTTAATGCTATAAAGAATTTTAACAAACGAAATATGTAAAAATGTGCTTATTATAACATATTGCTATGTCTATAAAAATTTATACTTAAATTTTTTGGTTTAACGTTTGGAGAAGTAAGCGATTTAAAACGCCATATAATGACAAAAAGCATATATGTTAGTAATTAGAGGTATTTTTGTTTTTTCTCATTACAATACGCACAACTTACAGGCAAATAAAAATATGTTTTTACTATTTTTTAACAAATTATTGTTCAACTTCAAAAGTAAATCTCTACTCATTTTTTAATGTTTTTAGTTAAACGATATCTTACATCTAATTTACAAAAAGTGTTCGATTTTTACAAAAAACTCAAACAGGATAGAATTAGTTTTTTTCAAACGGGTGTTTAGATGCTTGTAGGAGGGAAGTAACTATAGGAAACAATTGCGTAAAGCACTAGCAAAATTCAACAATTAGTAAAGCCCCACTCCAAACCGCACCCTAAAAGTTGAATATAACATTTGGGGTGCAGTTCTTTTTTGTAGGACTTCTTTTTAAGCTATACAACTTAAAATTCTGTACCATTAGAGCTAAAATTTTTTACGACTTTTTACCTTTTCTTAGCGTTTTCATAATCATAAGTTTTGGGTTAAACATGTGGAATCATTGATTTTCTTTCAAAAAACTATAGAAACCAATTCTTAGCACATTCTTAAAGTATTATAATATCTATTTGAGTTGGTGCTCCTTCGCCCCCTTTAAGTTGGATTAGCTCTTCGGCTTTGAGGACTTTTACAACCACTGTCATTTTTTTTGTTTTTTTCAGCGTTTTCATAATCTTAGATTTTTATTTAAACATTTAGCTTATTTTTGTATCAACTAATGATACATTAACGCAATAATAATGAATTCTTTTAGAATTAGGCTTAATTCTCTAACAATCATATTTCCTATTTTACTGTCACAGAGCATTCCTCTTCGTTTGTCATGTATAGAAGCCCAACAACTAACGGAAAAAAACAATATCACTGCGCTTTACGATAGCGCAGTGGTTTACTACAGATCTTCCAATTATAGTAATGCTGTACAGAATTTTAATAAAATACTACTGCTAAAAAGCAAAATATCAGAAGATATAAACCCAAAATACTTTAAGATATACAACCTCTTAGGGGTAATCTATAAAACGCAAGGAGATTTAAATGAGGCTATTAATTTCTATAAAAAAGCATTGGAAAGCACCTCTGATAATTACTACCTGTCGTTAATCAATATTAATCTTGCCAATATTTACTCCTTAAAAGGCGATTACTCCAAGGCTATCTATTACTTCGAAAACACGCTTGCAGTGCTTAAGAAAAGTGATGATAAAAGGAAATATGGTTATATCGTTAACAACTATCATAACTTAGGTTACTCTTACTACAAGTTAGGGAATTATAATCTTGCCAAAGCAAGTTATCTGAAAAGTATTCAAATGGCTAAAGAGAATTATCTCGGTGAGAATAGCGAAACATATTATAATTGTGGGCTGGTTTACCAGAAATTGGATAGTCTGAGTAAAGCTGATTACTGTTTTAGGAAGGCGATAGCATACAACCTGAAGAAGTTTGGTACGAATCACTACATGACAGGGATGGCGTATATTAACTACGCCTGTTTTTATTCGGAAATTGGGCAGTTAACAAAAAGTGAGCAGTTGTATAGCAAGGCATATAAAATATTGATTAGCACCCTTGGAATAAAGCATTCGTACACCTCTTTATGCTTAATGAATAATGGACAACTATTCTATCGGAAAGGAGATTACAAGCAGGCGTTAAGGTATTATCAACAATCGCTAATCTCAAAGATTTATAGTTTCAACGATAACTCAATATATACAAATCCAAATGCGGATGTGCTGCCAGATATGGATCTGTTGGATATCCTTAAGCTAAAAGCGCAAGCCTTCGGACAATTAGCGGAGCAAGAAAACAAAACAGAGAACCTTAAGGCTGCCCTCGTCACGCTTGAGCTGGCTACTAGCTTTACCGAGCGTTTGCGCATAGGCTACCTGTACGAGGGGTCAAAGCTACAACTTGCTGAGAGGGAGCATGAGGTTTACCTATCAATAGTAAGGATTGCAAACTCGCTATACGAAATTTCAGGTGATTCAAAGTACATGTGTATTGCTTTTCGATACGCTGAGTACGGCAAATACGCCGTACTAAGGGAACTGAAAAATGATGAGATGGCAAAAGATATTGCAGGAGTACCCGATAGTATTAGCGGTAGTGAGCGAAGTTTAAAGCAACAGATAGCAAGCCTTAGAATGCAGGTTGAGGATGAGAGCAAGCTGGAACACCCCAACAAATCGAAAATAGATTTATGGAACGAGCAGCAGTTTACTCTAACGCAGAGGCTTGAGGGGTTAATGCAAAGGCTTGAGAGTAGCTACCCCGAATACTACAGGCAGAAGTACAGCAATGAGGTTGTAAGCGTTACTCAGCTACAAAAAGCAATGGATAAGAAAGAGGCTGTTCTTGAATACGTGTTGGGAGATAAGGAGCTGTATACCTTTGCAATTACCAAGGATACTTTCCAACTGGTGAGGCAAGAGGCGGATACCACTTTCCTACGCCAGCTTAACTTTCTGATTTATGCCATGCGTAGCTTCTACTCAACGGGTTACTACAAGTACAGGGATGCTGCGTATACCCTTTACAAAAAGCTGATATACCCCGTTGAACCTTTGCTAAAGGGTAAGAACCTGCTGATAATCCCCGATGGCAAGCTGGGACTTATCCCCTTTGATGTGCTTACCGATAGACCATGCCAAGAGGGCGACAGGCGGGATTACGTGCATGAGCCCTACCTGCTAATGAAGTACCCTATTGGCTACGCATACTCCGCCACGCTATATAGCAATTCCCTGAATAGCACCCATAAAGGTTCGCCCAATTTTCTGGGGATAGCTCCCGATTATAAGAATTCCAAGGATTCACTAAGGAATATCCCTATTGGATTACAGAGTGTAAGAAAGATTGCACTGCTAACACTTGGAAAATCGCTAACTGGGAGTAACGCTACGGAAGAAAACTTCAGAAAGTACAGCAACAGCTATGGTATAATCCATTTCTACGCACATGGTTTTGAGGACACCCTTAACCCAGCAAATTCGAAGCTAGTCCTATCCACTCCGACTGACTCAACTGACGATGACTACCTACACGCTTGGGAGGTGTACAACATGCAGCTGAATGCGGAGATGGTTGTGCTTGGATCGTGCTTCTCTGGATCTGGTAAGCTATCGGAAGGGGAAGGTGTGCTGAGCATAAGCCGAAGCTTTATGTATGCTGGCAGTAAATCGGTGGTGATGTCGCTTTGGGCAGCAGCCGATAGGTCAACAAACAATATACTAAACGATTTTTACCTGAACCTGCTTAAAGGAATGCGGAAGGATGAGGCGCTAAGACTTGCCAAGCTGAAGAACCTTGAAAGTGTTGAACCAATTTCTGCTCACCCACGTTACTGGGCGGGTATTGTGGTGAACGGTAACCAGAATGGGCTATACCACTACTGGTATCTAAAAAAGATAACCCTTGCTATTACCGTAATTCTGACTCTACTCCTTGTTTTCTGGAAACGGAAGGCGATAAAGATACTATTGAGTGCAGACACTTCCAGGTCTGGTGACGCTGGAAGGTCTTAGCCTAATCGCGAAGTTTTTTTAGGATCTTTTTAGCTTGTTTGTAGTTGTAATCATTCTTATCCACAATAATCTGAAAGGTATCTATTGCTTTCTTCCTGTCCCCAATTTTAAGATAGCAAAGCCCCAAATACCATCTGGTTTGAGGAATAAGATTGAAATCGCTCTGACTGGAAAGAGCCTGATTGTAGTAATCTAATGCTACATTGTACCTACCAACCTCCATCATGGACAATCCGATGAAGAAATTTTTCTCGACCTCAACGTTTATCGTTGATGGAATATCCTTTAAGAGTAAAATAGCATTGGAATATTCCCCATCCACGTATTTCTGCTTGGCAATATCTAAAGAGTTGCTGTTAAATAAATAAAAATCCTCTGGCCCAAGTCGTTTATAATATTCTGTGTATAGCCTGTTTTCCAATGAATCGCTAGGTTGAAAATTATAGCTTATCCCTCCAACTGTAATAAGCAGCATTACGATTGACGCAGCTGCCAACCAGTATTTAAGCCTCCTATTTATAGTGTAATGCTGCTTTTGGGAAGCTTTATAGGTACTGTGGGCCTTATCCAGTTTTCTTCTTAGAGGAGACTCCTCCTGAGAGCTGTTATTTTCCTCGTTCTTTTTAACCTCAACAGAATACTCCGTGTCCTTTATTAACTTGCTCTCAAACTCAAGCCGCTGGGCAGGGGTCATCTCATTATCATGGTATCGCTTTATATCAATTTTAAATTTTTCTTCCTCGCACATTCTTGCCAAACGCTCATTTGCGAGTATTGCATCCGAAACTAATGACATCATTTCATCTGAAAGCTCATTTAGTATAAATGCTTTAATTATTTTTCTGTTAATTTGTAAGCTCATAAATAGAGTTTGTTATGCAAGGCGTATATAATTAAATACAATATTAATGAAATTATTTATATCAACACACAAGTTAAATATTTTGTCAATATAAGTAACATTAAATACGCATTAATGATATTAAAAGATTCATTTGCTAAAATATTATTTTTGTGTAGAAAAAAGATATTTTTAAAGGTTCGGGAAGTAAAATATTGGAGTAAAGTTACAGGTTGCAAAGAATTATTATGGTAGCAATATAGCAATTGGCATATCAGATAAAATTAAAATGATTCAAAAAAATCTAGAACCGAGTGTTCTCCCGATAAAAAAACATCAGGACATGTTTTACTAGTTCGACGAAAGTAATTCTTCAGATTTCAATCCGTTCAGGATGACAAGAAACATTATAGTCTGGAAATGTCATCCTGTTAATAATGCAGGGAAGAATACATATCTAAGCCAACTCGTCCAAATAATGATGAAACAACGCATAAAAAAAGGTGATTTATCTCATTAATCTATATTTTCACTATCACAATCCTAGAACTATATTTGCATAATACTGTATACTAATTTTTTACAGTATACTAATCATGCTTTTAGTTTGTATTGATTTTGTCCGTGATTAATAAATTCAGCAAGTCTGAAACTTAATAGTAAGTTTAGTATAGATAGATATTGGAACAACTTTATTAAATTTAGCTATTATCGGAAGTATCAATATGGTTTTTTGAGTAGATTTAAATCATTTAAATTCTAAGAAATAACATTTGAAATACGATTAAATGGTTAATTAAAAACAATAATTCTAAATAATAAATATCGCAATCTGCGATGTTTTTTAGCTATTAGAAAATGAAATTCCCAATTAGCGGAATTTAGATGATGATAAGTTTTAAAAGATACTATTAAGACATAAAAATTAATAAAATGAAAGTAGAAGAAACCACGAAAAAACTCACCTCATACCTTTCGTTCCGACTGAATGATGAGGAGTTTGCAACCAATGTTGGTTCTGTAATGAGCATCTTAGAGATGCCAAAAATCACAAAACTTCCAAACGCCCCTAGCTATATGAGGGGTATAATTAACCTCCGTGGAGAGGTTCTACCTGTAATAGATATACACTATAAGTTCGGTTTGCCTGAGGCAAAAATCACATCAAGTACCTGTATTCTTGTTATGGAGGCAACCGTTGAAGGTCAGTACATTAAATTTGGTATTCTGGTTGATTCTGTTAATGAAGTTCACGAAATTGAACCAAGTAAAATAGCTCCAACACCAACACTTGGGAATAAATATAGATCTGATTTTCTTGAAGGAATTTATCAGAATAATGATTCATTTATAATGATTGTTGATATTGAAAATGTTTTAATGGCCGATGAGGTGGCTATTTTGAGCACCTCTATACCTGAAATTATTCCTGATGAAGCTGATCAACAAAATAATTAATAATACAATGAGAATAAGACTATTATTAATCTTTTTTGTTCTTACCCACAATGGTTTAATTGCACAGGAGCAAAAAGAAATCCAATTTGTTAAAGCCATTGAAGATAATTCGTATTTTGTAGAAGAGGCATACAATCAGGAGGATGGAGTTGTTCAGCATATAAGCAGTGGCTACTATAAAATGAGCCCCACAAAAGATTTAATGTACTCATTTACTCAGGAGTGGCCCGTAGGTTCCCAAAAACATCAATTCAGCTATACAATAGGTTACTCATGGTTAAATTCCAATTCTACAAATGGAATCCCCGATTTCCTTATTAACTATAGATACCAGCTTACAGGGCATGATGATTTTATAACTCTCGCCCCACGATTTTCGATAATTCTTCCAACTGGAAACGAGGATAAAGGGTTTGGTAATGGCGTTCTCGGTTATCAGCTCAATTTGCCAATGAGCAAAAGGCTTACCAATGCTTTTGCTTGCCATGCTAATGTGGGATTAACACTATTACCAAACGTGAAATCAGTTGATTTATTGAACAATAAGAATAAAAACAATCTACTAAATTTTAACATGGGGGCAAGTTTAATCTGGCTAGCTACACAGAAACTGAACCTAATGCTCGAAGTTCTTCATAATATTTATAGGATACCAAATCCAAGCAACAAAATGGAGCTGGTGAATGAAACAATTGTAAGCCCAGGTTTTAGGTATGCAATTGATGTAAAACAGCTACAAATAGTGCCAGGTATAGCAATACCTACAACCATTCGGGATGGTAAGTCCGATACTGGGATTTTCTTCTACCTATCCTTCGAGCACCCATTCTAAAAATAATTAAAAAATAAAATAATTGAACAATCATGAAAAATTTAAAAATTGCCCAAAAACTGATACTTAGCTTCTTTATTGTAATCTCACTTTTTGTAATGGTTTCTATTTACCAACTTTATCAACAGACTATTCTATCTAAACTACAGGATGAGGGATTTCTGCGCTCACAGGCTCTTGTTTATGCTAAAGAGATTAAAGCAATGGGAACTGTACTTTATCAAGATATTGCTGATGCTATTATTAACAGAAATTTAGACGAGGTTCAGAAACAGTGGAGGGACGATAAAGCAAATGCATTGAGTGATTTGGATAATCTTGAAAAAATTGTAGATACAAATTTGGAGAAAGATCTTTTAAAGGAGTGTCGTGAGCATTTAAAAAATATAATTTCACTATTTGAGGATGATATGTTACCGCTAGTCAAAGCGGACAGCTCAATGGCAGAGATTCGTATAGTTGATGCAAAATTTGACGTAATACTATTAAATCTAGATATTGCTGTAGATAAAATGGTTACTTCAATAGAAGCAGAAAATAAAGCTGCCGATAAGAATTTTGATACAACAACAAATAGCGTCTATATTTTTTCAATTGTTGTAAATATTATAGCCATTATTATTGCTATAATTTTTACCTATATAATGGTAAATTTAATTGCCAAACCATTGAATAAGGGGGTAGTATTTGCAAATGAAATCTCAAAGGGTAACCTAACTGTAAAGCTTGATATTGACCAAAAAGATGAGGTGGGTATTTTAGCCTCATCATTAAAGGATATGGTTGTAAAGCTAAAGGAAATGATGGGAAATATTGTTTTAGGAGCCGATAATATTGCCACAGCGAGCTTACAGATGAGCAGTACATCGCAGCAACTTTCCCAGGGAGCAAATGAGCAGGCCGCTTCGGTTGAAGAGGTATCTTCAACCATGGAGGAAATTACATCTATTATTGAACAGAATAGCCAAAACGCTTCACATACAGAAAAAATATCCGTTGCAACTTATCAGGGCATGAACGATGTGGCGACTGGTGCTAACAATACCGTTGAGGCCAATAGAACAATTGCCGATAAAATAAAAATAATAAATGATATAGCATTCCAAACAAATATACTTGCACTTAACGCTGCGGTTGAGGCTGCTCGTGCTGGTGAATATGGTAGGGGTTTTGCTGTAGTTGCAGCCGAAGTAAGAAAACTTGCAGAGCGAAGCAAGGTTGCTGCCGATGAGATTGTGGCACTATCGCAAAAGAGTTTGCAGCTATCAGAAGGAGCAGGAAAAAAATTGATGAGCCTTATGCCCGAACTCGAGAAAACCACACAAATGGTACAAGAGATATCCGCTGCTAGCGCAGAGCAGACCAATGGAACCACTCAGATAAACGGGGCAATACAACAGCTAAATCAGGTTACTCAACAAAATGCATCAGCTAGTGAGGAGCTTGCATCTGGTGCCGAGGAGCTTGCAGGTCAGGCAGAACAGCTAAAAGAGCTAGTATCCTTCTTTAAAGTTGAAAAGGAGAGCGGAGGTGTGCGTATAAATAAAACCTATACTCCTAAAAAAGAGGTTAATACTAAGAAACCTACAACTCAATTTGTTCCTACAGGTAAGAAAACATCTGGTATCAACCTTCATCTTAAGGAACATGATGATAAGAGTTATGAAAATTTTTAAGGTTTTCGAACTCTACTAAAAATAGAATATAATTTTTTTGAATTAATAGGGAGTTACTCAAATTAGACTTTAATTGTTTAACTGTGAAATTACTATGTTAAAAAAAACTGCACTAGGTATATTCCTAGCTCTCCAAATTGTGGGATTTACGAATGCTCAGGTAAAAGATTCGTTGGTAAAGTTTAGCCCAAGCGGAAAAATAGAAGGAAGAGTTTTTACTGATTTCTTTTATGAATTCAACGAACACAAAACCGCATTTGAAGTTTCAAGAGCATATCTTGGGTATAACTATAGCTATTCCGAAAATTTTTCTGTAAGAACCGTGATTGATGTTTCTAAACCTGATGTTGCAATTAACGGTAAAACAGTAGACACTATATCAACATCATTGCAACATACAGCTCACCTAAAGTTTGCATATGGAACTTATCAGAAAAACAAATTTTCGGTATCGATTGGAATGATTGAATTAAATCAATTTAAACTTCAGGATCAGCAATGGGGTCACAGATACGTTATGAAAACCCTACAAGATGAGTATGGTTTCTGTTCAAGTGCTGATCTTGGGGCGAAAATTGACTATAAATTTACCAATTGGCTTTCGGCTGATGTAACAGTACGAAATGGTGAAGGGTTTAAAAAAGTTCAATCGGATAATATTTACTGGTACGGTTTAGGAGTCACCATTCAACCATTTAAAGGTTTATACTATAGGGCTTATTTTGACTATAGCAAAAAGGGTGTGGCTCAATCGAACATTACAAATTATATAAGCTATATGGGTACTAAGTTTAAAGTTGGTGCTGAGCTGGAAATTGGGCAAAATTTTGGAAATGTAGACAATAAAAAGTTGAACGGATTATCTTTGTTTGCGGCTTACCAATTAACCAAAAAACTTGAAATTTTTGGGCGATATGATAGGCTATCATCCAACACTTTGAGCGGTCAAACGAATAGCTGGAACTACGATAAAAATTTAAGCACAGCCATTTTTGGATTTCAAATGAGTCCTATAAAAAACATTTCTTTTTCGCTTAATGGACGCTACGTATTACCTGAAAATTCAGACAAAACAAAAAAGATTTCTGTATATGCTAACATCGATTTTAAGTTCTAAACCTAAATAAAACTACTATGAACTTTAATAAACTAAAATTTGGACAGAAATTAGCTCTGGGATATGGGCTAGTACTTCTGTTAACCCTAATAGTTGTAATTCTAAGTGTTAGAGGTTTTGTCGATGTACTTGACCGGGTAAAGAAAAGCGACTACATGAAGGAGGTTGAAAAAGAAATGCTTTCAGCAAGAAGGCACGAAAAGGATTTTATGCTCAGGAATAACCAGAACTACGTAAAACAGCTTCATGAGGCGATAGATAAAATTGAAAAAATTGCTCTTGAGGCTAAAGCAAGCCATTCTCAGCAAGCAGATAAGGATGAAAAGGATCGTATTTTAGAAAAGGTTCATGATTATTTAGCCTCTTTTGACACCTATGTTAAACTTGATAAAGAGGATGAATCCATACTGCAACAAATGAGAGAGCATGGACGTGTTGTAAAATCTGAAAGCGAAAAATACCTTGATAAACAAAATGGGAATAGGGTAGCATTACTATTAATTAATTTTTTAGAAACCAGAAAATCAGAGAAGGACATCATTATTTTTAAAGATAAGCAGAACTATGACAAATTTATGGAGAACTATAATAAAACCCTTGAAATTTCTGATGAATTAAATATTCAAGAGATTAGTGATGCGATTCGTGAGTACAAGAAAGAATTTGATCAATTTTATTCCAACACACAGGAACAAATCAAGGCTGAAGAGGAAATGGTAACTCATGCCAGGGAGGCAATTGCAATTACCTCAGAATCTTCGAAGAACCAGAACCTGAAAATGTACTCTTCTGTAGGCACAAATAGGTCTACAATAATATTAATATCAATAATTGCTTTAATTGTAGGTGTTGCAATAGCAACATTTATAACGAGGGTAACCATTAAACAGCTAGGAGGTGAGCCAACGGAAGTTGCAGAAATAGCTAATAAAGTTTCAAATGGAGATTTACTGGTTGATTTTGGCTCAAGGCAGCGAGTGGGCGTAATGAAGGATATTCAGGAAATGGTTGTAAAACTAAAGGACATAATAGGAAATATTATTGCTGGAGCTGATAATATTGCAACAGCAAGTATGGAAATGAGTAAAACGTCACAGATTCTTTCCCAAGGAGCAAATGAGCAGGCAGCTTCTGTTGAAGAGTTATCATCAACCATGGAGGAAATAACATCAATTATAGAGCAGAATAGCCAAAATGCTTCTCTAACTGAAAAGATATCCGTATCGGCTTACCAAGGTATGGATGAAGTTTCAACCAGATCTGGTGATACCGTTGAAGCCAATAGAACAATTGCCAATAAAATAAACATAATTAATGATATAGCATTCCAAACGAATATACTTGCGCTTAATGCTGCTGTTGAGGCCGCCCGAGCTGGTGAGTATGGTAGAGGTTTTGCCGTAGTAGCTGCAGAAGTAAGAAAACTAGCAGAGCGAAGTAAGGTTTCTGCCGATGAAATTGTATCGCTATCTCAAAAAAGTTTAGGATTATCAGAAGAGGCTGGAAAAAAATTGATGAATATTATGCCCGAACTAGAGAAAACCACCCAAATGGTGCAAGAGATATCCGCTGCTAGCGCAGAGCAGACTAATGGAACCACTCAGATAAACGGGGCAATACAGCAGCTAAATCAGGTTACCCAACAAAATGCATCGGCTAGCGAGGAGCTTGCATCTAGTGCCGAGGAGCTTGCAGGTCAGGCAGAACAGCTAAAAGAGCTTGTATCCTTTTTTAAAATTGAAAAGGAGAACGAAGGTATGCGTATAAATAAAACCTATACTCCTAAAAAAGAGGTTAACATTAAAAAAACTACAAACCAATTTGTTCCCACAGGTAAGAAAACGTCTGGTATCAACCTTCACCTTAAAGAACATGATGATAAGAATTATGAGAATTTTTAAGGTTTCTTAGCTCTTCCATCAAAGCGTTAATGGATGTTAATTGGTTTAGATTTCATTTAACAGAAGCCGTCTCAGAAGTAAATTGAGGCGGCTTTGTGATTACTGTAATAACTGTAAACTATTTTAACGTAATTTCTATACTATCATAATATATTGATTTTAAGTAAATATTAGATTGGTAATTTGTCATGCTGAACGAAGTGAAGCATCTTAGATCCTTTGCTCCGCTCAGGATGACAAAGGTTTCATATTACAATTCATCATTATTAAGGAAAGGGGTTAGAATTTCCAGAGCTTACTGTTTCTTGTCATGCTGAACGAAGTGAAATCCGAAGGATTCGCTGAAAGCAATCATTTGTATTACAGATAACTAGATCCTTCATTTCGCTCAGAACCGAACTTACGAGTTTCGGACAATGACATCTTACGAACTAACGTTAATTAAAGTACTTATTAAGCAGTTCCATTAATTTATCCATTTTAATCGGTTTAGCGATATAATCATTACAACCCGATTTAATTGCTAAATCGCCATCACCTGCCAAAGCAAAGGCTGTTTGAGCAATAATAATCACTTTTTTATTAAACTTACGAATTTGTTTTGTAACCTCGAATCCATTAATTTCTGGTATTCTAATATCCATTAAAATCAAGTCAATATCTGGGTTATTGCGGCAAATTTTTACAGCTTCGAATCCTGTTCTAGCATTTAATGTTTCAAACTTAAATTTTTCGAATGTCAGCGTAAGTAGTAATTCTGAAGTTTGATCATCTTCAACTATTAAAATCTTTAGTTTATTAATTTGATTTCCTTTTCCATTCTTTGAACTAACTTTCTTAGTTTGAATTTCTTCAACTGGTTCGGTTATGTAAGGGATAGTAAAGAAAAATGTAGATCCTACCCCTAACGTACTTTCAACCCAAATTTTACCACCAAGCATTTCAACATAAGATTTGGTAATTGCCAAGCCAAGACCTGCTCCCTGTAAGGCTTTACTGTCAAAAATATCAGCTTGAATGAAACGTTCAAAAATGGCTTCTATCCTATCCTTAGGAATACCAATTCCCGTATCCTTAACATAAAACTCCAGGTAATTATCCATCTTTTCGTACCCAAATTCAATAGTACCTTGATTAGTATATTTTATAGCATTTTTAACCAAATTAATCATAATCGCATACACTTTTTCAACGTCAGTATTAATAATTGCTTTGCTTGCTGGAAGTGCAATTCTAACAATAAGCTTCAATTTTTTTACTTCAACCTCGGGTTTAAAGAATGAATATATATATTCTATTTGCTCGTTTATATTACATTTAGAAATAACCACCTTCATTTGTCCCGATTCAATCTTCGAAATATCAATTAAATCATTGATAATGTTAAGCATTCGAATTCCACTGTTTTCTATAATATCAAGGAACTCTTGATGTTTTTCACCAGAAAGATGAGGGTTTTTAAGCAGTTCAGCAAATCCTAGAATACCATTCATTGGCGTTCTAATTTCATGTGAAATATTGGCAAGGAAAGTAGATTTAAGTTTATCGCTCTCTTCTGCTTTTTCTTTAGCTACGACTAATTCCCTATTTATTTCATAAAGTTCCTCGTTTAATTGTCGTAATTCTTCGTTTTGCAAGGATATTTCCTCGTTTTTCTCCTTTATTATTAGCTCTGCTTGTTTACGCTCAGTAATATCTAGAATTGTTCCATACAGTTTAATCGGATTGCCATTTAAATCATATTCTAATTCACCAAGTCCGTGTACCCAACGTTCTTTTTTATCAAGCCAACGAACTATCATATATTCCTTATTAAACAGCTGATGGTTTTCTAAAACATCAATTGAAATATAATTATTTATTAAAGAACGCCAATCCGGATGAATTAGCTCCAACCAACCATTAAGGGTTCGGTTATAACTTTCATCTATTCCAAAAATTTCATCAAGAATTTCAGAGCTTTTCCATATACCTATTTTTATGTCCCAAACATAACTTCCTAATCGGGCAACTTTCTGAGATTCTCTGAGAAGTAGTTCACTTTGTATTAAGGCCTCTTCCGCCTTCTTACGTTCAATAGTGTTGGCTATTTGATCCGAAACAAAATCCAGAATTTGTTTCTCCTGTTCTCCATACGCTTTTGTATTTGAATAGTGTTGTACAGCTATTACACCAATAACCTTTTCTCCATTTTTTAGTGGGGCTCCTAACCAACATGCAGATTGGGTTCCTAACATTACTATTTCTCCATTAATAACCTTCTCCTTTTGAAGATTGCCATCAAAAAGAAGCGAGTGCCCTGTTTTAATAACACTTGCTGTTAAACCTTTTTCAAGTGTTAATGCTGGTGGCGGTTTATCAACCTCATCAACAAAGTAGGGGAAATAGATAATATTTTTAACATCATCATAAAGAGCCACATAGAAATTGTCTGCCGGCATAAAACTCTTTATAATCTGGTGAACTGCATAGTACAATTCATCTAAGCCTTTAGCAGTTTCCGGTACCCTCGCAATTTGATAAAGGGCATGCTCAAGAAGCTGAGCACGTTTGCGTTCAGTGATATTACTAACAATATGCACAGCACCGGAAAACTGGTCATCTTCATCAATAATAGGATCGACTGAGATGTTGTACCATTTATCATCAATCTTTAAATCCATTGATTCTCTTTTATGGCTCACTTTTGACCTTAAAAAAGGACATTCATGGATTGGTTCAGCAGTACCGTGAAAAATTTCCCAACAATGCTTATGAGAAATTTCGCTTATGTTGTGTTTAGAAAAATGCTCCAACTTATTGTTGGAATGCACTATTAGTTGTTCCTTATCGAGCTGCCAAATAGCATCATCAACAGCATTAAAAGTAGTTTGCCATTCTAATGCCGCTTGGGCAAGTTTCTCTTCCGCCTGCCTACGTTCAGATATATCTTGCAATATGCAGTGAGTTTGCTTAAATTTTCCATCCAAATCATAACCAATCTTTCCATCAAATGCAATGAACAACCTATTACCATTTTTATGAACCATTATAAATTCACTATGAATCTTGCCTTTGGCCTTGAAAATTGGAAATCGCTCTCGAAAACTATCCCGATACTCTGGGGCAAGATAGTCTCCAAACCACGTTCCAATTACCTCCTCATGTGAATAACCAAGTATATCTAACCATTGCTGGTTTACTTCAATAAAATTACCATCAAAATCTAGCGATTGGTAGCCAAGTGGAGCTTTATCAAATAATTGAGTGAATCGCTCCTCGCTTGCTTTTAATTGTTTTGTTATATTTTCCTTTTCAACAATTTGTGTCTTAAGCTGTAAATTACTGTATGCATTTTCAGAAAGTTCCTTTGCAAATACAAACAGCATTTTCGATACTTTAGTAAATTGCTCAAGCGACATAACAGGGACTTCAGCAAGAGCCTGCATATACACATCCCTATTTACCCCAATTTCATCAGCATACTGTAGCATTTGTTTTTCATCCAATGCCTCATTTTTTACCTGTCCAATTAACCAATTTGCGATATGTTTACCTCCAACAGTGATACTTACACCAGCATCCCACAATCCTCCGCTCAAGCAAGCTTGAATAATAGGACCATTAGGGTTTTCTCTACCTATTATTGCGTCTGACTTAAAACAGTTTATAAGACCCTTTTCGGTTTTACGAATAACATTACTACACAAACGGCAGAAATTACTTGGTTTAGTAATAGGTGTACCATCGATATGTGTAATAATTGATGCTACTCCACATGCTTCAGAAAACAAATCTTGTAGGTGTTGGAACTCATCAATGTCAAATAGGTCTCCAAACCGTATATTGTCTAGGGCATCAGTAACTGTATCTAAAGGGATTATTTTTTTTTTCATTAAAATCCTTTCATTAAGGTTTAATAGAGATTAACTACAACCTCTAGTGAATTAGAAAAATTTTAAAAAAATATGGTTTTCCTATTGATAAAAGAGAAAACATACTCAAATATATTTTCCTAAAAATAGAATTGTAAATTACTGAAAAGATCAGAAAAAATGATTGTTTAATAGATGATTTCCCTCATCATTATATCCTTCTCAAAATAGTATAATTGTAACTACTCAGGTACATAATTTTGAAAGAAAAAAAAAGTCAATTATACACGCTATTCTTGCAGCAATAACTCTCGCAAAGTCGCCAAGTTCGCGAAAAAGAAAAAACTAAAAGTTTTTTCCCTTTGCGCTGACTTGTTGTAGTCATTCCAAGATTCTCAAACTTTCGATAAAACTATATTGATGTGTTTTTGCTGTTGCTTTTCTTATAGTTTCTCCAAATTCATCGCCTTTATTATAACCTCTACGGAATAATACCTTAATTTATTTGCGACTTTACGTGCGAATTTTTTAACACGCAGAATAGTTACGTATAATTTAATGAGGTGTGAAAACTTTTAAATCTAAATTTTAACTCGTTTACCAATTTTTAGATGCACAAAAGATTAAATCTGCATATAAAGATGAATTATTCTTACCTTTAAAAACTTTTTAATACGTGGTACTATGGCAATAATACCTAGCAAATATATGCGCATAAATATTTTAAAAATAGCAACTATTGCTATTAGTTTACTGCTTTCTATAACCTCCAATGCACAGGTTAAAGATACAGTTCTACCCGATAATTATGTAGTAATGCTTTCGCTTGATGGTTTTAGATGGGATTATTCAACCGTATATAAGACTCCAAATCTAAACCAGATTGCAGCAAATGGTGTAAAAGCGGATGCAATGATTTCATGCTATCCATCTAAAACTTTTCCCAATCACTACAGTATGGCTACTGGACTATACCCCGATAATCATGGAATAGTAAATAACTCTTTCTTTGATTCGGTTCTCGGTTTCTACTCAATAGGTGATAGGCAAAGTGTAGAATTTCCTGATTTTTATGGTGGTGAACCAATATGGGTTACCGCAGAGAAGCAGGGTGTAATATCGGCTTCGTTTTATTGGGTAGGCAGCGAATCGCAAATAAAAGGTGTTCAACCAACCTACTGGAAAAAATATAGCCAGAGAATCCCCCTTTCTAATAGAATAGATACGGTTATTCACTGGCTATCATTACCAAAAAGTGTAAGACCAAGATTAATTACATGGTACTATCAAGAACCCGATTGGACTAGCCATGAATATAGTCCTGTATCGCCAAAAACCAAGGCGGTTGTTGAAAATATCGATAGCTTACTTGGAGTTTTTATTGTTAAAGTTAAAGCCCTTCCCAATGCATCAAAAATCAATATTATAATCGTTTCCGATCATGGGATGGCTAGTATTTCTAAGGATAAAGTCGTAAATCTTTCAAGTTATATAGATAAGGATTGGTTTGATGTTGTAGCTGGTGGAAATCCAGTATATAGCCTTCAACCTAAAGAGCAGTATTCTAAACAAGCCTTGGAGATACTCAAAAAAATTCCTAACCTCAAAGTTTGGGAACGGGATAGTATTCCTAAAAGATATCATTATGGTAAAAACCCCAGAGTTTCAGATATTCTTATTGAAGCAGATTTAGGTTATAGTGTAAATTGGGGTAGCGATAGGGAGCGATTTTCTGGCGGTACTCATGGTTATGATAACCAATACCCCGATATGCAAGGAATTTTCTATGCATTTGGCCCAGCCTTTAAGAAAGGTTATCATCAACCTGCATTTATGAATATTGATCTTTACCCCTTAATTACTCATATTCTTGGAATAAAGCCTGAACCTGTTGATGGTAAACTCTATGAAGTGGAAGGGATGCTAAATTAAGTGATAAAGTATTTATAAAAATGCAGTATTGTTTCTGAGCAATACTGCATTTTTATTTATTATCCCTTAACTATTTCAAAGGAAGATACGCTGCTTTATTAATTTCCTCAACACTTTTAATCGACTTTGGAGGGTTAAGATACTGAGCAAGAAATTTATATATTTTTACACGAATCTCTTTTGCCGTTTTTGAATCAATCCTATCGAACGAGTGACCACCAGGAATATCCTTGAATATCTCATATTCAAATTTTTTCCCTTCCGCTTTTAATGCTTGAATCAAATGCTCAACCTCCAAAACGTATACATCATCATCGTTGGTATTGGTATGGATTAATAATGGGGTTTGTAATTTAGCAGCATTCCATGCAGGAGAACGCTGACGATATAGGTTTACATCCTCGTGAGCTGTCTTTCCCAAATGAAAGTCGGCAGAAAATTCTTCTCTGTAATCTTCCGTGGAATATCCCATTCGAGCAATAAGGTCTGAAACAGGAACACCAGCAAAGGCACATTTATAGGCATTTGGATTATTGAATATATTCATTAAAGCAATCATTCCACCATGACTCCAGCCAATAATGCCTACCCTATCCTTATCAATAAAATCGTAATTTTCTATCATATACTGGCGGCTGGCATCACAGTCGTCATTCTCTAATCCACCATAATCAATCTGCTCATAAAATCCCTTGCCATACCCTGTACTTCCACGATACTCTGGAGCAACAACAATATACCCTTGAGCCATCATTTCACGGATAATATGAGTGTAATAGGTTGTAAAATCGGCATGTACTCCACCATGAGGCAAAACCAATAAAGGGTATTTTTTAGACAGATCAATATTTTTAGGAATAAAGATGTATGACCAAAATTTAAGAGGATTCTTTGCCCCCATTGCGGTTGGGTTTTTTACCTTAGCCGGCGGAGATCCGTACATAAATACTTTATCGATGAATGCATAATCGGCAAGTTTATTGTACCATAGCCCATCATCAACCATTTTTTGTAGCTGGTCTAAGCGATGATTAAGATCCACATTATCCTCTTTTAGCTTTGAAATCTCGCTTTTTAAAGTCTGCTCATCCTGAGAGTATGAGATTAATGGGAAAAGTACTGCTATTAGAAATAGTAACTTTTTCATCTGTTTAAAATTTTATAAATAATTGATATATAATTGATTATCATTTCTCTTCTAGTAATATTAATTGCCTAAACTCAGATGGAATGTCCATGTTTTGATCATTGCGCTTGGTGTTCCTTAGCAACATGGACATTTCATATGATTATTTTAAGGTATAATTTCATTTTACAAAATTAAGAAACCATTTTATTAAACAATACGCACTGATTTCCAATTATATGAAAATTATTTTACAAATAACTAACAATTTTAGTTGCATAACTAAATGTTTTAGTTTATATTTGTTTCATGAAGGAACTAACAAAAGCAGAAGAAGAAGTAATGGAGTATTTATGGAAGCTTAATAAGGCTTTCGTAAAGGATATCCTAGAACTCTTTCCAGAGCCTAAACCTGCCTATACTACCGTCTCTACCATGGTTAGAATATTAGAGCGGAAAGGTATGGTGGGGTTTAATGCCTACGGCAAAAATCATGAATACTATCCTTTAGTTACCAAGAAGGAATATGCAAGGCTTTGCTTCAAACATGTGCTAACAAAGCACTATAACAACTCATGGAAAAAGTTCGCCTCATTCTTCTCCTCCGAGAATGAGGTAACTCTCTCGGAGCTAGAAGAGCTGAAAAAGCTTATCGATGATCAAATAGAACAACGAAAAGCAAAGAAAAATGAATAATCTACTATTGTATATTTTATCAGTGGGAGTTTGTCTTGCACTATTCGTGTCTGCATATCAAATCTTCTTGAAGACTAGTAATCAATTTAACCTATGTAGGTTTTATCTGATAGCCTCTATTCTTTTGTCTTTTCTAATTCCTTCAATGCCAATTGATTTGGGGATAAACCCATTATTCAGCTTTGAATCAAAAAAGGTGTTACATGAAAAAATTGAATCGATTGATTTAACCTTAATAAAAGATAAAATAGATGAATCAAACCTAAAGAATTATTCCAATTGGAGTGTAAATTCTTTACGAAATATTGGGTTAATTGTATTTTCAATATCCCTTCTTCTATTCATTCGATTCATTTACCGTTTTGGTTCAATAATCTTTATTCACACTTCTGGGAAAAAAGTGAAATCAAAAGAAGGATTAAACCTGATTTTTACTGATAAAACAGATAATGCTTTTTCATTTCTAAGGTATATTTTTATTAACCCTTTAAAATTTTCTGATGAAGAAAAAAGGTTGATAATAGAGCATGAATGTGAACATATACGACATTTTCACTCAATCGACCTGATGCTAGTTGAACTTCTTATCGTATTGCAGTGGTTTAACCCTTTTGCATACATCGCACGACGTAAACTGATTGAACTTCATGAGTTTATTGCCGATAACGGTGTAATCAGAAATGGTGCCGACCCCTACTCCTATCAAAATCTTCTGCTTTCGGTTGTTACTTCTTCATGCCTGCCAAGCGCAGGAAACCAACTAAGTGCATTTATCACTAAAAAACGAATAGCCATGATAGGAAAACCGATGAACCAAACCGGACGATGGATTAACTTTTTAATTCTAGTGCCCATAGCTGTAATTCTAATTATTGGAATATCAGCATTTTCGCCTAAAGAATCAATAGAAAACGAGGTTACATACAAAACACCGAAATCAATTATATCCCAAAACAATAATTTATCGGGAAAAGAAGAATTGATGGCAAGGGTTCGGAAAGAACTTAAAGATGTAAATCTAAAAGATTTCTATATAAATGTACAGCCAAAAGGCTCAAATACAATAGCCTCTCCTGACAATTATAGTAGTTATTCTGTGATTTTAAAAAAGGATTGTATTTTCAACCTATACTTCTTTTCAGGCAGTAAAGAAGATAAACTTGTTGCCAAGATAGAAAGCGGAAAACCAGAAGAATTGGTTTTAGAGAAGGAATTCAATTTTTCATACTCTTCTAAAACAACCTTTGTTCCAAAACAAACTGGTGCTTATCGCTTATCAGTATCTAATCTCTCCTCTAAAAGAGCAGATGCATTGATGGTGGTTACTTTTAATGAATCAATTTTATCTCAAAGCAAGGATAATCAGGATTTACAAAAAGTCGATACATTAAAGAAAAAGATTACTTCCAAAAACGATGAAGAGGTATTCCTTGTTGTAGAACAAATGCCTAGCTTTGGAACGGAAGATGCTAATGGATTCCGAGCCTGGATTGCTGCTAATTTGAAATACCCTAAAGAGGCCGCGGATAAGGGGATTCAGGGAAGAGTGTTTGTGCAATATATTGTTGAGAAAGATGGTAGTATTACAAACGTAAAGGTAGTACGCAGTGCTAATTCAATTCTCGATAAAGAGGCAATAAGGGTTGTAGAATCTTCACCGAAATGGAATCCAGGAAAGCAAAAAGGAAAACCAGTTCGAGTATCATTCACTTTCCCAATCACTTTTACACTAAACTAAAGGTAAAATAACGTCAGTTCAATGTAAGGTGTCATCCTGAGCGAAGCGAAGGATCTAACAGTCTATAAAACAGATGCTTCACTTCGTTCAGCATGACAAAGCAACAATCTAACACTATGCTTAGGATCAATATGTTATACTTACATTGGACTCGCATTAAAATAAAAAAATAAAAGTAGGACTGAGAGCTAATTCAGTCCTACTTTATTTACATATCGCTTTTCGTACAATTGGCAGCCTTCGTGAAAAATTAATGGCTACAACAAAACAAATAAAGGCAGATGTGAATATTGTATACTGAACCCCTGCCCAAGGAGTAATTGTACCAAGCAGCAAACTTCCCAATGGGGTTATGCCCATAAAAGACATCCCATATAAAGCGACTACCCTACCCCGCTTATCCTCATCAACAATGGTTTGAATAAGAGTATTGGTTGATGCAAACTGAACTATCATACCAAATCCAACGAAATACATCAATATAAGTGAAATAGCGGTGTTTTGTGAAATTGAAAATCCCATCAATGCAACGCTAAAGGTAATAGCAGATATAAGAATAAGCTTTGGTATCCTAGAAATACCTTTTCGTGATGCTAGGTAGAAAGCCCCAGTTAACGCCCCAGCACCCATTGTACCTGTCAGAAAACCTAACATCTGAGAGTTCCCATGAAGGATATCACGAGCAAATACGGGAAGAAAAACCTGATACGATAAACCAAAAAAACCCGTAGTGATTACTAGTAGCAGTAAATATTTTATTGGTTTAAAGCTATAAGAGTATTGGAAACCCTCAATAAGGTCTCTAAATATTGAACCATGCGTTTTACCTTTATTTGCAGGAATTACCTTCATCGACATCAATGCAATAATTACGGCCAAGAAACTCAAACCATTTATTAAAAAACAGTAACCCTCACCCACTAACGCAATAATAAAGCCGCCAATCATGGGACCAATAAACCGTGCCGAATTAATTAGCGTTGAATTAAGCGCAATTGCATTTTGAAGCAGTTCTTTATCTCCAACCATCTCAAGCAAAAAGGCATGTCTAAATGGAGTATCAAAGGCCATAGCCATTCCATTGATAATTGCAATCACAATAATGTGCCATACTTGAATTAATCCAGTAAAATATAGCGTTGCCATAAGCAATGCCATAAACATCGCAACAGTTTGTGCTGCTATTAAAACCTTACGACGATTCATCCTATCAGCATAAACGCCTGCAATTGGTGTTAATATAAGAGCAGGTATTTGCGCTGCAAAACCAATTACGCCTAAGTATACTGCTGAGTTTGTGAGTGTATAAATAAGCCATCCTAATGCTATTTGCTGAATGAAAGTACCAAGTAACGATACTATTTGTCCTATAAAAAAGAGTTTAAAATTTTTACTCTTTAGAGCGCGAAAAGCAAATCCAACCTTATTAAAATATAGGTTTATGTCTAGGTATCGATTCAAATTTTATTTTTTACAAAACTATAAAACGTTTGATTGAATTCAATCTTTGAAGTTTAAAAGGATTGTATTAAAAATAAAACCGTAAAGCTGTGGATTTTGCAGAACATTGTGTATCTGCATTCTCCATACCTTTACAGTTTAAAATGAGTCTAAAATAATAATTATGGCAAGAACTTATCAGGATGTTTTTGGTAAAATCCTGCCTTTTTCTGGTAAGCAGAACCTACAAGCAATAAATCTGCCTCATTGTACCAATCGGCTAAAAAGGTAATACTTGTTGGAAGTCCATCCTTTCCAAAACCATTGGGAATTAGTAAAGCAGGGTGGCCAGTTAAATTGGTCATCAAGTTCTGATTACCGCCCCACGTTGGACATACTATAACATCAACGGTTTTGAAAACATTCATAAATTCAGCAATTAGCTGGGTACGTATTCTACTTGCCTGAATGTACTCAACGGCAGGTATAAATCTTGCTTGACGGAAAATATTTGGCCATGCCCCTTTCTTTTGCAATACCATCATGGTATCTTTTTGGGTTAATGTAAGATCGCTAAAAGCCGCAGCAGCCTCCGCTTCAAGCATAATGCTAATCGCCATCGAAGGGATATGCTCAGGGAGTTTTATTGGGATCAGATTAATTCCCATCTCCTGTAATGCTTTTAAGGTAAGGCTATCATTTGTTCTAAAATCGTATTTTTCCTTGAAGTAATCCTCAACATAACCTATCCTTAAACTTTTAATATCTTTCTTGGGATTGTAGTTGAAAGGCAAATCAACAAGATTTGGATCTTGCCCATCCTTACCTCTGATAGCGTCAAAAACCAATGCACAATCCTCTGCTGTACGACAAATTGGACCAATCTTGTCCATTGTCCATGAGAGAGCCATCGCCCCTGTCCTACTAACCCTACCATAGGTTGGACGAAGTCCAGTTACCCCGCACACTGTTGAAGGTGAAACTATTGAACCCCATGTCTCTGAACCAATTGAAAATGCTACTAGGCCTGCTGATGTTCCTGAAGCAGATCCAGCTGATGATCCACTAGAACCCTTTTCGGTATTCCAAGGATTACGAGTAAGACCTCCAAACCAAGTATCATCCATTGCCAATTCACCCAACGAAAATTTTACAACAAGCACTGCTCCTGCCTCGTCAAGTTTTTGGATTACAGGTGATGTAATCTCAGGAATTTGATTTTTATAGATTTTTGAACCAAAGGTAAATGGGTATCCCTTAAGTGCAAGCAAATCCTTTACCCCATAGGGTATCCCATGTAGTGGACCTCTGTAAATTCCCTTTGATATCTCCTCATCGGCTTTTTTAGCTTGATTTATAGCTCTATCCTCAAGTAGTGTAATTACGCAATGTAATTCAGGATCGTATTTTTTAAGCCTCGCAATGTACATCTTGGTTAACTCCAAAGATGAAATCTTCTTTGACTTAATTAAAACAGATAATTCAGCAACGGAAGAAAAGCAAAGTTGCTCGATTTTTTCGGGCATCAAAACCTCTTTGGGTGGATTCCAATCAATCTTTATTTGATCTTTTCCGAACTGATAATAAATAGGAACAGGTGAAAAGATAAAAGAGGGTGAAACCGAATTATCAAGGTTGTATTTATGAATCTCCTTATACCTATCTAAATAACCTTTGATACCATCAACCATAGAATCTCGCTGAGCAGGTGAAAACTTTAGATCAAAAAGTTTCTCGGTAGAGAAGATTTTATCTTGAATAGTATCACTTGTTTTGAATAGATAAAAATTTACTACTACTGATGATACTAGCAGAATAGTAAGAACTATTAACGATATTCTTTGTTTATTCATAACAAAAAGTTTTACATTTATAATCTGACTAATTTACAAATCAAAATGATTTGACAATATATTTTAAAAGGGTTTAATTCTGTTTACTATTTTTACAAAAAATTAAATGAATGAAGAAATCAAAGGTAAAAACCATTGCACTTGTGGCGCACGATAACCGTAAACCGGATATGATAGAATGGGTGGAATGGAATTGGGAGAAATTAATGAGGCATAAGCTTATCTGTACGGGTACAACAGGTAGATTAGTTGAAGAGGCGCTAATTCATATGATTGGCGATGGAATATATGATCATCTTCAAATATCAAAGTTAAAATCGGGACCGCTAGGTGGAGATCAGCAATTAGGGGCCAAAATTGCTGAAGGCGATATTGATATCCTAATCTTTTTCTGGGATCCAATGCAGGCGCAACCACACGATGTGGATGTTAAGGCGCTATTACGCCTTGCCTCAGTTTATAATATACCAACAGCAACAAACCGTTCAACAGCCGATTTTCTTATTAGCTCACCATTGCTTGAAATTGAGTATACTCCAAAGTTGATCGATTTTTCAAAATACATAAATCGAAGTCTAAAAATGTAATTATTAAGCAACCAGAAACTTTATACGTAACCCTAACCAAACCAAAATGAAACAAAATTTAATTTTAGTTCTAATTGGACTAGCGTTAATATCCTGTAAACCAAACAAGGAGCAAGTTAATAAACCAGTAACTAAAGTCGACTCTTCGATTGCAGCAATTAACAAGGGGGATGTTGATTTTGATACCTATTTTGTTGAAAAAACCATGCGTATGGATTACTTCCATACAGGCAATGCAAAGGAGGAAAAATTTGCCCTTGATAAAGTTCTCTCCGATGGTATTTGGGGCGGAAGTAAAAAGATTTTAATAGATAAACTTGAGTTAGGTTTATACTTCTTTGAAATTCTTGATAAAGAGACCAATATACTTCTTTACTCTAGGGGATTTGCAAGCGTTTTCGGCGAATGGCAAACCATTCCAGAAGCGAGTGTCCGTTGGGGAACATTTCATGAATCGCTACGTTTTCCTTGGCCTAAAAAATCCGTTACAATCCTTATGAAGAAAAGGGATGCTCAAAATAAATTTGAAACTATATGGACAACGAATATTGATCCTTCATATCGACAGGTGAATCCTTCGGACATTATACATAGCGAAAAAGTTGATGTGATTGTTGAAAATGGTCCTGCTCAGGAAAAATTGGATATCGTTATTCTAGGTGATGGCTATTCGGCAAAAGAGATGGATAAATTCCGTAATGATGCAAAGCGATTAGGAAATGTACTAATGAATTCTGAACCCTTTAAATCGCAGAGTAAAAATATTAATATTCGTGCCGTTGAGAGTCCTTCTGAGCAATCGGGTGTTAATAAGCCACATCATGGCGTTTTTAAGCATTCACGGCTATCAGTAAGCTATAGCGCATTCGATTCGGAACGTTATGCATTGACCTATGACAATAAAACTGTGAGAGATGTTGCTTCGGCAGTTCCATATGAATTTATGGTGATTTTAATAAACGAAAGAACCTATGGTGGCGGCGGGATTTACAATCTATACACCACTGTTGCTGCCGACAATAAGTTTTCTGATTACATAATGGTTCATGAAATGGGACATCACATGGCTGCACTTGCTGATGAGTACTATACTTCGGCAGTTTCCTATGAAATTCCCGAAATAACAGTTGAGCCTTGGGAAACCAATGTTACAGCACTTTTCGATAAAATTAATCTAAAATGGAAAGACCTTGTTGACGAAGGCACACCAATTCCAACCCCATGGAATAAAGCTGAGTTTGATGCACATGGTTACAAGATTCAAAAAGAGCGTGATAGTTTGAGGAATGCACAAGTTCCTGAAAATATTATGGAAGCCCTATTCACAAGACAAATGGATAAAGAAAATGAGTTTTTTGCTACTGAAAAATTCAAAGATAAAGTTGGCGCATTTGAAGGAGCGAATTACAATGCAAAAGGTATGTATCGTTCGCAATTGGATTGCATCATGTATACAAGGCATCAGGTATTCTGTAAGGTTTGCCAAAGAAGTATTGTTGATGTGATTCAACAGTATTCAAAATAATAATTCTCAACATACGGAGTAAAAAGCCCATTACTGGGCTTTTTTACTTTATATACTGGACAATAAATATTGACATAAATTCATTGTAATTATAAAAGTTATAGATTGAAAGGATGAAAAAATGAAACCGAATCAGAGTTCTACAAAATCTACAATGCAAGAAAAATATTGTAATAAATCTCAATACTTCAATTTTTAAAAACAGAAAAATATTTAAATTACTGATGATTAAAATTTTACTGCATTATTCAAATCAAGTTAAAGTTAGTACAATACATTTTAGTCCTTAATACACCGAACATAAAAACCAGTGTTGACGTGTACTGCTTCCTTTTCGATAGACATTTCATCGAAACTCAATCTTCTAGACCATAGGCAAAAATCTGGTGCATCGACTATAGTATTTGACCACCAACAACTATACCTTGCAAAACCAGACATACCTGGCCCAATAATATATCCACCAGGAAGTGCAGAAAAACCACTACTATTATCGCCGCCAGTATTTGGATTTGCCCATATTGATGAATCTTTCAACTTGCCACCCGCAACATCCCTTCCCCCTAAGAAATTTTCCAGAATTACCCAATCATCATCCGAAGGTAAACGCCAACCTAAAGGGCATATTTTTCGATTGTCTAACACTGTATAAATATTGTAAAGAGCTCCATAAACACTCCTATTGGTTATATCATTCTTAAACCAACAGTATGCTCCCTCGGTTTCGTTTTTCCAATGGCTAACATCAGTTACATTTGGTATTGAACTACCATCAAGGAATCTGGTGGTTCTTAGATTCTCGCTCATCCATGTTTGAGTTCCAATTATAACCTCATTGTACCTATTACCGTCAGCATCAATATCCATATCAACAACAGCATCAGAAAAAGTAGCTATGCTGATTTCGTTACCATAGTTAATTGTATCAACATAAACAGCATAAGCCCTTATATAATAAGTAGTACTTTTCTTTAACATTGTTAAAGTACTTGTAAAAAGACCAGCACCTGAACCATCTATTGTATGATCATCATTAATAGTAGGATTACAAAAAGTACTCCAGCAAACACCACGAGATATTATTGTTTTCCCTTCATTACTAGTTATTTTACCACCGCATATTGCTGACGTTTTCGTTACAGATGATGCCTTTAAAGTGAACAAAGTTGGGTTTGTTGAAAAACTTATCTCATTTCCATATGCTGTACCTACAATATTTATAGCATATGCTCTAACATAGTAGGTTACACCCGGAACTAAGCCAATTATTGAACTTATGAATTTCCTATTTTCATTACTATCGGATGTTTTACTACATGTTATAGTTGGGTTTGTTGATGTACTCCAGCAAACACCACAAGAGGTTATTTGAGCCCCACCATCAGAGCTAATAATACCACCACAAATTGCTGTTGTTTGTTTTATATTGCTAACAATAGATGTTGTTAAAACAGGTAGCTTATCTTTCTCAACTTTACTACAACTGTTTATATATAATAATGCAATTAGAATATAAACGAATGAGTAAATCCGTCCAGATTGTTTTTTATTCATACTATTTTAGAAGTAATTGATTCAATTAAAATAATAATGTTAAATAGCACCTCCAAGTATAAAATTATTAATATCATAGAATTAATCATTGCTCAAGTAATCTAATAAGGGTGTTAAAGGCTTCTTTAATACGCTACTTTTGCTTGAATCTTATCTGTATATAAGTTACCATTTTTTAATGATGATTAACATGTAAAATAGATACCTATTTGTGGTTTTATCCTATCGAAAAAGCAAAAAAATTCATTCTTTAGTTCGAAATCTCCATCTTAACTTTTTTGTTCTTAATTTTCTCTTCCTTTATTAGCTGAAGGGTCCTAACAATTTTACTTCTTTTTATGGCTACATAAGCCGAATGATCCAATACCTCAATCTTTCCAAGTTCATCCTTTTGTAATAGCCCCTTTTGCATTAACATACCTACAATATCCATTTTATTGATTTTGTCCTTTTTACCTGCTCCAATATACATGGTTTTCCAGTCGCATGGCTTCGGCAAAGTCAATGTTTTAGGAAGTTCTTCTTCCCCATCAATTGTCCCAACAAAAGGTGGTAAATAATCATCGATATCTAATAAAAAATAGACTGTTCCATTGGAATGCATCCGGGCTGTTCTACCATTTCGATGAATCATCACATCTTCCGTAGCTGGTAATTGATAGTGAATCACCGCATCAATTTCAGGGATATCCAAACCACGAGCAGCAAGATCCGTAGTAATCAAAATATTAATACTTCCATTTCTGAATTTAATCAACGTTCTCTCCCTATCAATTTGTTCTAGAGCGCCATGGTAAAAACCATGATCCACCTTGTTTTGTGTTAATTGATCTGATATTCTATTTACCACTTCCCTGTGATTACAAAAAACAAGGGTAGCTTGCGATTTAATCTGACCCAATAAAAGCATTAAAGCCTCCAATTTATCGTCGCTCTTTACCCTTACCGATTTAATAGTTAAAATTGATTTTGACTCTATTTGACTATCCGTATAATTTAACTCTGTACAGTTTTTGACACCAACAAAATCGGGAATTTCTTTCAAAGCAGTTGCTGAAGTAAGAATTCGTTTTTTAAGGTTTCTGCATTGATTTATAATGTATTCCATCTCCTCCTTAAATCCGAATTCTAATGATTTATCAAACTCATCTAAAATTAGTATTGAGGTATCATCTAACAACAAGTTTTTTCGTCGTAAATGGTGTGCCAACCTTCCGGGAGTACCAACAAGAATGACTGGTGGGTGTTGTAAATTATTCTCTTCGATACGAACCTCATGCCCTCCATAACAGCAATTAATTTTATGTACTGTTCCCATCTGTTTAAATACCTGCTCAATCTGAATGGCTAATTCTCTTGTTGGCACAATTATTAAAGTTTGAACCCCAATCTTATCTACTTCCAATAATTGTAAGATAGGCAGTAAAAAACCTATAGTTTTACCGGAACCTGTTGGGGAAATCAGTACGACATCATTTGGTTGATGAATTGCTATAAGCATTTCATTCTGCATGTCGTTCAAGGTAGTGATATTAAAACGCGAAAGTATATTTGAGTGGGTCATATTAAAAAAAGCCTCGATTTATAAGGCTTCAGATTAGTTTTAGAAACTATGTTGTCTCTAATTATCTGCAAATATACAATTTAAAAAGAAGTATAATTTTAAGACCTATATTTGCCCCTGAAACATATCTTTTAAATTAAAAATATACCTATGCCATTTTCATCCCTCGGATTATCATCATCATTATTAAAAGCAGTAGCAGAACAAAATTACACAACACCCTACCCTATTCAAAAAGAGGCTATCCCTGCTATTTTGAATGGAAAAGATATTCTAGGAATTGCACAAACAGGATCTGGTAAAACTGCAAGTTTTGTTTTACCCATTCTAGAACAATTTCAGCATCAAACAACACCATCAATAAATAGGCATATAAAAGCATTGATACTAGTGCCCACCAGAGAACTCTCCATACAAATAAATAATGCTTTTAACGCCTTTGGGAGCTATTTACCTGCTAAAATAAAATGTTTAGCGGTTCATGGAGGAGTTTCCATTAATCCCCAGATGATAGAATTACAGGGCGTAGAAATTTTAATAGCAACTCCCGGTAGATTATTAGAATTAATTTCATCAAAAGCGGTGTCGCTATCGGTTGTTCAAGTATTGGTTTTGGATGAAGCAGATAAGATGCTAAATCTTGGATTTAAAGAGGAGATGGCACAAATATTTGATCTATTACCTACAAAACGTCAAACCCTTTTATTCTCAGCAACGCTTAGTAATGACATAAATACCATCAATAAAAATCTACTTCACGATCCACTTATCATAAAGGTTGATGAAGAGATAGCTAATTTGGATTTAATTGAGCAGACTGCCTATCGTATCGCCGAAGAGAAAAAAGGGCCATTGCTGAGATATATTATTATTCATAACAATCTTGAGCAAGTATTGGTATTTACATCTACAGTACATCGTGCCGATATGGTGGTTGAAAAACTTAACAAGAACGGAATTGATGCTTCAGCCATGCATAGTAAAAAAAGTCAAGGTTCGCGAACAGCCGCTTTAAGTCTGTTTAAAGCAGGAAGAATTAGAGTTTTGGTGGCAACTGACCTTATGGCAAGAGGGATTGATATCAAGTTTTTACCTTGTGTCATTAATTACGAATTACCCCGCTCGCCGAAAGACTACATTCATAGAATTGGCCGAACAGGTAGAGCTGAATCACGTGGCGAAGCTATCTCATTTATCACACCAGAAGATGAGCATCACTTTAAAGTAATTCAAAAGAAAATGGGTAAAATTGCCACATTCGTTGAAGGCAATGAAATTGACTTGAATGTTTATTAAATGTAAATCTGTCAGGACTTTGAACCCTAACAGAATTAGATAAAAAACATAAAATAAACTATCAATCTTTTTCAACCCCTTAAGTTTCTTTGCAACATTAGTGTTTCGAGTGTTCAACTTCAATGCTTTTTCATAATATTCCATTATTGTATTGTTTTCAGATATTTCTCTAACTAATACAAATTAACAACTAATATTATTGCTACTCAACTAATCGATTAGTTACTATTTCGGTCTTAAATCTTCAATAAATGAGGCATCTATCCAATATGGAATATCAGAAATAAAAAACAGGTACTTCCCATCATGTGTGACAATGGGGCACATTCCTGTTTTTCCAATAAGGTCGGTAATATCCTTTCCTTGTGTCCATGTGCCATCCTTCTTCCTAAATAGAATCATTAGAAATTCTTTATCCATTTCGACAGAAACTATTAAATAGCTTCCATCGGGAGAGATATATGGAGAGTGAGCATTAATACCCTTTAAACTTTCCAACTCTTTTGGTTCACTATAATTTCCATTAGTAAACTCGGAGTAGTAAATAATGGAACCTATGCCACCATTTTGTCTAGCTCCAAAAAATAGATTGCCTTTTCCATCCACAGATACTTGCCAGTGTATTCCTGGTGTTGAGTTGATAATGTCGGGTAAAAAGTATGGTTTTGACCAACCTGTTGGTGTTTTATCACTTGCACAAATTACCTCTTTAGTTTGACCTTCTGCCTCTAATTGAACTAAGAAATAGAACTTTCTCCCATCGGGAGAAATAAACGGAACATCGCCAGTAGAGATGGATGAAGCAGTATCGGGCATAGTCCATCGTCCATTTACTCTTTTAGAGGTGTATAAACTATTTTCTTCCTGAATGCTCCAGTAGGCTTCGTTTCCATCGGGAGAGAATGTGAGCGAACCATGAAAACGGTTATTCACAGCAACTATTCCTGGTGCAAAGGGTACAGCCGTCTTGCCTGGTTTTGGTTGACCAAGATACTCCCCCTCAAGTACTGGGAATTTGGGTTCACTTTTATCTGCACCAACTGATATCAGGTAATTTACCACTTCTGTTTTTTGAGCTTCATTAGCAAGGTTATAGGGAGTTTTTCCATCAATGGTTCGCTCATTTTTGTCAACTCCTTTCTTAACTATAAGTTCGACAACTGAAAGGTTACCATTGAATGCAGCAATATGGAGTGGGGTTCGGCCACTAATATTATACTTATTGATCGGAACACCAAGGTTAATTAGCTTATCTATCAATTCAATCGAGTTGCCTTCTGCTGCATAATGAAGCAAGGTGTTTTGAGATTCGTCCTCAATAAGAGGGTGATAACCCTTTGCAAGGTATTTATCAAGGTATTTTAAACATCCTATCTTGAAGGCTGCCTGTAGGTTGATAAAACAATTTGGTGTTCCCTCCTTGGGAAGATGAGTTCCTGAATCTAAAAGAAAATCTGCTACATCTTTCTTTTCAAAAAGTAACGCCCAAGTAAGTGCTGTTGAGTTTCCATTGGGTGATTCGAAATTTATATCAGCACCTTTTTCAACCAATAGCTTGGCAACAGCTAAACCCGATACCATCAACGGAGTATGCATGCTGCCATTCATGGCTGTATAATCAGCCCCTTTCTCAATTAAATACTTTGCAATTGCCTTATTATCTAATTCAGCTGCAATATGAAGTGGAGTCGATTGATTGGCATCTTTTGCATTAACCAATTGCGAGTCTTTCCCAACAAGTTCTTTAACTTTTGCAAGGTCACCCTCGAGCACAGCATCGAATATTTCTTGTGCCGAAAGGGTAATTGTAAATGCAAATAATAATAACAGTGTTGAGATTTTTTTTGTAGATTTTTTCATCTTTAGTTTGTATTAATTATCCTTACAATAAACCAAATACCCTTGCTCGATGGATTCGGCAATAGATGATTCAAAAAAATTGTATTCCTTCTACTTTTTTTTGCTTAAACAAAAACCTCCCCCGGTCTTAAAATTGGTTTCAAAATCTTTGTAACCCTTAAGATACTTCGCATAATCGTTATCCTCACTCCTATTACCATGAGTTATATATACACCACCCTTAATCAACTTCGGAGCTAACGCTTTAAAGTAATCTGTGCTGATATCTGCATCCATCAACACAAAATCTATTGTACCATTTAGCTTATAAACAAACTCATGAGCATTCGCCAATCTGGCATCGATAAATTCAGCTAAACCAACCTCTTTAAAATTTTTAAGCGCGGTTTCATATCGTTCCTTATCAATTTCGATTGTAATTAGTTTTCCACCTGTTTTACTCAGCGCCCAAGCAAGCCAAATGGTGGAATACCCAGTAGATGTTCCAATTTCTACTACACTTTTGTACTGATTTTTGATAATAATATCATAGAATGCTTTTCCATCCGATTCAGGGATATGGTGGCTTTCCCACTTTGAATCGTTATTTTTTAGATATGCTAGAACTTTCTTATCGAGTTCAGATTCAGAAATATTGGTTTGCGAAAATAGAGGTATTGCGAAAACCAATAGTAAGAATGTGAATGTTAGATTTTTCATTTGATATTCAATTTTTGAATTAACTATTTTTGAATTTTACTAATTGCAACTTCAAATGCCTTTGCTGCTTCAACCTCAATATCAGGTTTTACACCATTACCCTCCCAGTTTGTTTTGGTAATTGGATTTATTGCTCTACCAGTAGGAATGAAAATTTCAAAATATTCATTAACTGGAAATACATCACCTGGATTAGCGCCACCACCAGTGACCTCACCTATAAGAGTTCCCCTTTTCTGGGTTTGAAAATTGTAGGCAAACTCCTCGCCACCTGAGAAGGTGAATGAACTAGTTAGAACGTAAACAGGTATATTGGTTAACTTTTTCCCTACTACCTTCTCTGAAGTAATAAAATCAACTGTTTTATTTGTTGACCGCCAATAGATACTATTAATATGAGTTGGCTTATCAAAAAAGTAGCTGCAGATATACCGAATAAGATCTGGGCTTCCCCCGCCATTTCTGCGAAGATCAATTATTAAAACAGATACTGATGAAATAGCATTCATAGCCTCATCAACCGATTTCTCAGCACTTTTTGATTCCGGAAAACCGTATATATCTAATACTCCAATGTTATTATCAATTATTCCAACTCTGCAAAAAGAGAAACCTTGCTCGTTCTTTAGCTGATTATACTCATTTCCAATAAGGGGCGAATTCCTTTTTTGTCTTTTAACTGATCTTCCATTGCTAGAAAAGCAACGCATGTGCTTATCATTACTAATTGACTGCATTTCACTGGTCAACTTCTCTGCAAACTCAGTTTGATTTGTAATACTATTAAAAACACCTTTTAATAGTTGTGATTTAAGGTGCTTTTCAATTTTCGATGCTACATCAGGAAAAACATAATTATCGTTAAGTAGTTTTGATGCCTTATCGATCAAATCAACTTTATCTTTGCTAGTTAATTCTTCTTGTGCACAATTTGATAAAGGCAATAAAACAATTATGCACAAAAGAATGATAATAGGATTTATAGTTTTTCGTATCATTTCTCGGCAATTGAAGATTGTCTGATATCATAGGCCATAAGTGCTTTACCATGGCGAATATATAATATCCCATTTGCAATAGACATATGGGCGAGATGCATACCGGTTCCAATTGTTACCCTGAATGATCCTACAATCTCAGCATTGTTATCAGTTAATTTTACTAGATATACTTTGCCGTTCATGTTATCATAAGCGTAAATTCTATCCTTTGCCGCTATTAAAGATGATTCTTTTATAGTTTTATTTGAGAACGCAATTTTTCCGGTATTTATGTTAACTGCATGCAGTCCGATTGAAGGATTTCGGCTTGATTCAAATATTTTGTCTCCTACAACCACGCCACCACCATAGTTTGAACCAGAAGTCGAATCACACCATGTAAAAGCGAAATCGTTTTTTTGAGGATCATAAGAAAACAACCTTCCCCTTTGCCCATCGTTACAATATATACTTGTATTATTTACTAAAATAGGAAGTGTTCCATAGAGGTTATTTATTTTACTTCCAATTTTCCCTGTATTCAAATCAGCAGTAAAGAAATACCTAGCAGTACTAGCAAGAATCATTTTTCTATCATTATACTCAATAATAATAGGTGAAACATAGTCACAGGTGTCTCTTAAAGTTTCCGATTTCCAAATCGTTTCACCTGTTAAATAGTTGAGTGCAACCAAAGTTGTTTGAATTCCAGCAGTAGTAATTATCACCTTATCATCAATAACTAATGGTGATTCACAAAATTGATAAACAGGATTCCCAATAGCTCCAAATTTATCTTTAATACAAATTTTCCATTTAATATCCCCAGTTTTACTATCAAGGCAAGCAAAATCACCAAATACCGAAAAAACATAAATCATATTTTTGTATATGGTTGGAGTACATCTACTTTCAGGAAAATCACCCTTATGAGCTCGTCCAAATGGTTTTTGCCATATAGTATTTCCATTAATATCAAGTGCCGATAAATACTCCAGTGAGTCAATCCTACCTACTGTATAAACAATATTCTCATTAACTACAGCAGAAGAATAGCTTTCACCTACAACATTAACTGCCCATAATCGCTTTGGCCCATTAACTGGCCATTCTTTAAGCAGATTATCTTCATGGCAAATACCATCGCGATTTACACCCCGCCACTGCGACCATTGCGCGTAAATATTATTTAGCCCAACAACTAGCAGTAGAAAAAACAGGACGGCTGATGAATAATATATTTTAGTTTTCATTTTCGTATTTAATTAATAAGTTATAATTATTTTTTTTATTTAAATCACGTCAAGACCAGGTATAATAAACATTACATAGCTCTAATAACTATTTTTTACTTAGCTGTTTTTTTCTGATGTCTTCAATAAAACTAGATTTAATCCAATAAATATCCTGCCCTGTTTCAAAATTTAAGCTTACGAAATAGAAGTATTTACCATCTGGACTTAAGCTAGGAAAGTATTCTGCATAAAATGTCTTAATTGCGTCTATAAGTATAGGACTTGTCCACGAATCTTTTTGTTTATCACGAAATGTGATATAAAAATCCCCATTATCTCCGTTAGTATATGCGTTGGTAAAAATTAAATAACTTTCGTCTGGAGCAATAAAGGATTGGTAATTACGTCCAACGGGAAATGCAATATTAGTGATAGTTTCAGGCTGTGAATATTTTCCATCCTTAAACCTAATCCTTAAAGTATTAAGGTCTAAACTATTATAGTATAATGTTCCTTCTTTGGTAACTGTTGGATATATACCATCAGCAAGAACTTGCGGATTAGTCCATTCGTTATTATTTTTTGTATAGCTTATTATTTGACAACTCCTAGGTACTCTCCCCCATCTGAAAATTGGTTGACCACGATAGGTATAAAGTTTATTGCCATCGGCAGATAATACAGGTCCACCCTCGTAAAGTTTTCCTGATGAGAAAGCGGCTCGCTGTGGATCTGTCCATTTATCGCCAACCTTTTTTGTAAAAAGAATCTCCTGGTAAATTGTATCCCTACTTCGACGAGTAGCTGACCAGTATACCTCATTCAAATCTGGCGAAAAAGTAGGAGAACTGTTTTCTGCTCTTCTTGTACAAAATAAATCTGGTGCAAACCTTAGAGGAACTATGCTTGGCTCTAATTGATGGAATAAATTCTTCATTCCATTTTGTGAGGTATAAGTTTCAGATTTATTAATGAATATTGGTTTAGTTATTTTTCCAGCAAATTCTTGATATAAATTACCAATCTCTATGGCGCTTAATGCACGGTTAAAAAGCTTAACTTCATCAATATTCCCATTAAACCAACAAACATCATCCGTTTGATAACCAATAAACAGCGGTAGTTCTGAACCAACAAAATCATAAGCAACTTCAAAAGCATCAACTTGTTTTCCATTTAAATATAACGTAATCATTTTTGTTGCCTTACTGTACGTTGCAGTCACAAATGACCATTGCTTAAGGGGAATTGAATCGGCAGCTGTTAAATAGTCTGCTCTATCACCATTCCAGTTACCAAAACCCCAATCTTTAAGACGTATATCTCCATATCCAAAACGCCATTGGGAGTTTGGAACCGACTTTGATATCCATGATTCAAAGTTGAATCTTGATTCAGGTGCAATCCAGCAGCTGATGGTAAAAGCATCAGTTAGGTTAATAGATGGTTTGTTCTTTACCTCAATATAGGCATTCACTCCATTAAAGTAGTATGCGCTATTAGTTTTGCCTGTTACATCGGTAGTAAGGGCAACATTAAATGCTAATGCATTTAATTTACTACTACTTTCATCGCTTAAACTTCCATTAAAAGGGAAGTAAGCCACTAATGATCTATCTGTTTGTGTTATCTGGCAGAAAGCAGAAAAACCAAACATAAGAAAGAAGGAAATAACTAGCATTCTTCTCATTTTGAATTGTTTTTTAGATGAATATTTGTGCTTTATTTGAATAGTAAGTACTAATCTTTTGCATTAATATTATAAACCAAAAGCGTATCTCCATGCCTAATAAATAACTCTCCTTCATTATAAACTGGATGTGCAAAATGCTCTTTTGTTCCCTTGGTAATTTTGAATGAGCTAAGTAGTTTCAATTGACCATTGTTAGGTTCTACTATGCCAACAATACCAACTTCATTGTAACAGTAAATCAAACCATTGGCAACTACAATTGAGCCTTTCTTGAAACTTATGGGTTCCCCAATCACGCCAGTTTGAGCATTAATTCCAACCAATGAAGAATAGCTATTGGCTGAGCCATATAAATAATTAGTAATCTTTATGAATCCACTAAAATACACATCAAACTTAAGGTTCTTCCATATTTCCTTAATTGAGGAGCCGTCCTCGGATATTTGAAGCTTTGCCATTCCGTTTTTGGCTCCAGCTGAATAGTACAAATACCCATCGTCATATATTGGAGTGTTACAGGGTATCTCACCAAAATCATCCAAATTTTGTGACCATAATAGTTCACCCGATTTGGCATCAAGTCCGAGCAATGAGAATTCGGTAAAACAGATAAACACTTTTCGCTTTGGAAATTCTACCATTATTGCATTCCCATATCCTGGGGTTTCTTGTTTACCCTTTGAAGTCCAGATAAACTTTCCGGTAAAACAATCAAGTGCTGCAATGTTTATATCACTTCCACCTGGCAAACAGAACAGAACATCATTATCAATTAGCAATTGTGTTGAATATCCATAAACATTATTAGTTCCTTTCAAATCTGTGATCATACTAAGCGACCATTTTTTTAGTCCGGAACTAATATCAAAACATGTAATTTCCCCTAAAGCGGAACAAACAAAGACAAGGTTCTTATAAATAGTTGGCGCACTACGCGTTCCAGGAAAATTTTGTGACCATTCTTTACCATATGAATTCTTCCAAATCAGATCACCATTTCGATTAAATTTGAATAGATATCCAATGGTGTCAATTTCACCCGTAACAAAAACAAAATCGGAATTGATGGCTGGTGAGCTATACCCATTTCCTATTCCATCATACTCCCAAACAAGTTCTGGTGTTTTTATTTTTGAAGTAACTTGAATTTCATCCTCTTGGTTTAGAAACAATTTATCGTCTACAAAATCATTTAAGCTCAGAGCATAAACTTGGATATTTCCAATCACACACCAAAAAATCAAAGAATATAATAGTGTTCTCATGTCATGTTAAATGAGTATTAATCGGCAACGTACTGTTATGATTATTTTGAAGAATACCTATTCAGATCTATTATATAGTCTGCTGGAGATAATGCACCTGAAATCTTTTCAGATTTTTTAGAGTTAATATCAAAAAAAATCGAAGTTGGTACTGCTAGCTGAACTGGCTGACCCTTTTCGGCATTCCAAAGCATTAATATAAACTCTTGAATTGTCAAGTCCTTATCATTGAATCGATAAGTCATCTTTTTTGGGCTATCTATTTCGTAGTTGAATTTTACGGCTACATAATTATTACTAATATTCGAAATCACTTCTTGGTCAGTAAACGTTTTATCAAGCATACGTTTACAAAGGTGACACCAGTCAGCATAAATAAAAACAAGTACTTTCTTGTTTTCTTTTTTGGCAATTTCATAACCTTCGCTCCATGAATACCACTTAATTTCCTGACTATTTCCAACGGAGTATGTAATTAATACTATTGTAATAAGGATAATTGCTTTTTTCATAAATTCTTAAGATTAATAGGTTACTATTATAATTACTTGATTAACTATCACTATTCATTAATTCTTTATTTTAAGAATATAAATTTTATCCTTGGGTAGAAATGTTTCTACTTTGATAATTTCAAACCCACTCTCCTTGGCGCTTTTCTCAATCCTCTCTTTAATTGTTGGAATATGAGTTTTCGAATTTTTTCGATCGATATGAAACTCCTCATCAATCTCAGCATCACATGGATCAAGAATAACTAAAGTAGCACCAGATTTCAAACTCAACCGTACCTTCTTTAGCAATTCATCAGGTTTTTCGATCATATGGTATACCCAAACCATAATCGCCATATCCAGTGAATTCTTCGGGAATAGTGGATCATCAGGTTTGCCCAATATAGTTTGCACATTAGTAAATCCTAATCGTTGAATACGGCTTTTAAGAGAATTGATCGCACCTTCATCAATGTCGTTTGCGAGAATTTTGCCAGTTGAACCAACCTCTCTAGCAAGGTAAACGGTAAAACGACCTCGACCTGCCCCAACTTCGCCAATAACCATACCCTTTTTAACACCAATTGAATCCATTATTTGCTTAGGAGGTTGTCGTTCGTTCATTACTTTAACCTCCCAGCCCTCGGATAAGTCGGTTTGAGCTCTAGCAGTAATAATATTAAGACATAAAATCAAAATGAATAACAGTAAAATCCTTAAAGTTTTTTTCATTTTTTTTATTTATCTAAAACTATTCATATTTCAACGAATCAGTTGGATTCATCTGAGCAGCCTTATATGATTGAATGCTAACTGTGATAAGCGTTACAATTAGAATAATTAGCGCTGCAAGTACAAATGGTAATACATCAAGTTTTACTCTATACTCAAACCCTTGTAGCCAAGTTCTCATAATAAATACTGCAACAGGGACTCCAATACATATAGCAATTGCTACAAGTCTTATATATTCATATGATTGTAATAATACCATTTGCTTAGTTGTTCCACCAAAAGTTTTGCGAATACCAATCTCCTTTGTTTGCTGTTCCGCAGAATATGCTGCAAGTCCAAAAAGTCCTAACATTGCTACAAGAATTGATAGAATAGTAAATCGGAAGAATAGTTTTGAGAACTCCTGCTCCTTTTCGAAGAGCTGATTAAATGATTCGTCGAAAAACTTGTACTCCAAAGGAATGCTTCCGTTAATGCTTTTCCATGTTTGCTCAATGGATTTTAAAGTATTGCTGATATTTGCTTCAGCAACTTTTATTGATAGAATCCCATTGACTCCTGGTCTATAGACTATCATTATTGGCTCTATCTTGTGACGCATTGACGTAAAATGGAAGTCCTTAACGACTCCAATTACGATAGCATCACGATTTCTTCCTAGTTTAATTTTCTTATTAAGGCCCTTATCCCATCCAGCCGCTTTTACCAGCGATTCATTTACAATAACAGGAATTGGCTGTTGAGATATGTCCTTTCGGAAATTCTCCCCTTCAACCATTTCCATCTTCATTAATGGAATGTAATTTTCATCAATTGAGAATATACTAGTAATCCATGTATCTGTTGATTGCGCACCTTCAGGTGTTATACCCGTTCGGCCAAAGCCCAAGCCCGGCATTGAGCCAGATGCAGAAACCATCTTAACCCCGGATAGTTTTTGCAGTTCAGTTTTTAACGCATCATACTTTGTTCTAACATCATTATTATCAAGCTGAATATTTACAATTTGAGATGTATTAAAACCCTTATCCTTACTTAAACTGTACCTAACTTGCTTTACAACCACTACAGTGCCTAAAATCATCACAAATGCAGCTATAAATTGAATTGAAACGAGAAAACGTCTTAACCATAATCCTTTTTTACCTGTTTCAAATTTTCCTTTCAATACAACTTGTGGCTTATATGAACTAAGGATTAAAGCAGGATATGTACCAGAAATAATACCTAGAATAAATACTAATCCTAACATGTATAGAGCAATTATTGGGCTTGAAATAATATACCCAATAACTGTAGAATCAATAAAGACGAAGTAATGATTGATTAGTTCAACTATTCCCAATGCAACAAAAATTGATAGTAAAACTTGAATAAACGCCTCCGATAAATGCTGTGAAATAAGTTGGAATTTCAAGGCTCCCATGGTTTTTCGAACACCAACTTCTCTAGCTCTTTTTGTTGATCGGGCGGTTGAAAGGTTCATGTAGTTAAAACTCGCAATTAATAGTATAATAATTGCAACTAAGGAAAGGGATTGAACATATTTGATATTTCCTTTACTCTTATTGAATTCATCGAAGATTATATCGTTAGAATATAGATGAACCTCCTTTAGGGGTTGAAGCGTAGCTTTCCATGCAGCAAGCACCTTATTCCTTCGCATGAGTGAGTCCATATCAACAATCACTTGCTTAGCATTATTGGGATTCCTTAAAAGTGCGTATTCAGTCATAGCTATAGATTGCCATGAGTTTAAGAATTGTGCAGTAGTAGTATCTGAAATAGAAGGACTTATTGAAAGAATAATATCAAATTTAAAATGTGATGGTCTTTTTTCATCTTTAAGAATACCTGTAACCACTAAATCATCTGAACCGTCGGCCGAAAATACTTTACCCATGGGGTTTTCATCACCAAATATTTTCTTTGCCATTGTTTCGGTAAGAATAGCTGTTTTAGGATCTTTAAGACATGTTGCGGGATTTCCTTCCTTTAGTTTGAAATCAAAAATTTCAAAGAAACTTGGTTCAGAATAAATTAGATCTTCAGAGTAGATGGTATTCTCTTTATACTTTACCAAGCTTTTTCCAACTGGTGATATATTCACTACATTTTCAACCTCAGGAATTTCTTTCTTCATTCCATTCCCAAGAGCAGGAATTGTAATTCCTACAGTGTTGTTACTAACACCAATAGCATTATCAATGGAAAGAATCCTAAATATTCTATCCTTCTTTTCATGAAAGCGATCGTAATTTAATTCACGATTAACATTGATAAAAATTAAGAAACAACTTGTTAGACCTACAGTTAGGCCTAAAAAGTTAATAATAGAAGTTGTTCCATTCTTAAAGTAACTTCTAATCGCAATTTTTATAAAACTCTTTATCATAATATTTTTTTTGCTAGTTTAATACCTATTCCATGCCAAAGGAAATAAAATACTAATATTATGATAATTACATAATTTGAAAGCGAATCTATTATTATCACAAGTGTACGTATTGATTCAATTAGTAGTCCGATTATGGGACAACGAATATTGAAAGAATTCTCAATAAACTTTGTATTTATAGCCTAAGAGCTGTTTCCGATTAGCATATTTATATTTCCAAATTTCAATTTACTAAACTATATTATATCGTATAGAAATTTAGGTGCTTTATTGCATCGAGGATCCGGAAAGTCCCAATTTTCATCACCATATACTTTTAATACATCTGCCCAACATTTGTTTGGATACTTGTTACAGCATTCATCAAGCATTTCACAGTTTTTACAAGCACTTTCATCACGAAAATCATTCTTTGTTAAGTTAACCCATTTTAATGACTCGGCAGAATTCCATACTTCCTCAATTGAATTATTAAGAATATTCCCAATTATGAATCTTTTTTTCCAATACATTTGCTCACAAATAGTAACATTCCCATCGGGGAGTATAAACATATGTGAACGGTTTGCTGAGCATGACGCACCAGAAAATGATTTGCTACCTTTTTCAGCTGAGAAATAACCACGTTCAAGGTTTGATTTATCAATTTCTACCGTTATTTTTTGCAATTTATTTAGCTCATCAACATATTTAAGTGTTTCTATACGCTCATTCTCTTGAAGTTTTATTGTTTCAAACTCGGTTGAGCTATAAAGCGATTTAAATGCAATACGTACTTGCCATTTTTTAATTTTTTTTAATGTTGAAAGGTAATTATGTAGCTCTAGTAAATCTTTTTTATCAGAATTAATTTTAGTTAGAATTGATAAAACATGGTATGAAATACCATACTCATCCATCTTCTCAAACGTTTTCTTCATTTTTGTTAAGTAACTTCTTGAAACTCCAAGAATTCTTTGAAGTTTATCACCTGAAAGTGAATCGAACGAAAACTGAAACGATAAATTAGGAAATTGTTTAAGTTTGATTATATCTTCTTCCTTGATAGGAACTTTAGTTGAGATAAATATTTTCTCGTAACCATGTTTGTAAAGTTCCTCCAAGAGATCGTGCCATCGTTCATAAAGAAAAAATTCACCCCCACTAACGTGTACATCTTTTATTTTTAAAATTTTCGCCTCTTCAATTAGTTCTTTTATACGTTCAAAAGGAATTATACAGGACATTTCCTTACTTCTATCGGCATAGCAATAAATACAATTAGTAACGCAACGATTGGTTACCATTACGGTTATAGCTGACGGACTTTTCATTAAACGTGCAGTCTCAAAATCCAGTTCTTTATAAATAAAATCTTCGGGAGCGTAAGTGTAATTTATTTTAAGATGACTTTCGTACTTTACAATTATACGCTTAGGGAATTTAAAAGTAGCCCCATTATATTGTGTGAAAATCGTTTCCTTATTTTCGATAAATGGATTAATAAGATTTAATACTTCTTCTTTGTTTAAATTCAAAAAATCAATTAAGTTTTCAACTACATTATCAATAGCTATTGGAGAAGAAAAAAATGATAAAATCATTGCCTGAACTGGATGAATGAAGGATAACCATTCCTGATTTGAATATTCGCATTGCGATTCTGAATTTGCAATAATTACACTTCTTTTGATATCATTTCTGAAATTATAATCAGGGTTTAGGATATATTGTGTTTCTGTTATTCTTTTCATATAATGAATGATTTTTAAAATGAATAAAAAATAAACAATTCTTCTACATCTATGAATAATTGAATTATGTAGAAGAACTGTATTTTGATTAAAACAATTACTTTATATTTTTAAAATAATTGTTTAAATGCCTTGCAAAATGACTAATATGCGATGGCATTGCTACTCCAGCAGTCACCTAAACCACCAACACATGCCCCTCCACTTGAAGAACCTATACAACCACTTTTACTTACGTCTGTACATCTCATCATTCCAGATATACAAGTTTCATTTTGACCATTGCAAACCCCACCGCTAATTTCATTTAGAGCTTTTGCACTCATCAATTCGCCGAGATTAAACTTTTCGGCTGTTAATTCTACAAGTCTTTTTTTCATTTTATATAAAATTTAGTGATATGTACCTACTCTTTTTTGGATTTTCGGTTTACTCCATTTCTTATATAAATTTTATATTCTATTTTTTAACATTTTATATATTCAAGATATAACATACTCTAACTTTTAGTTTTTATAAGACCTTATACTCATTTTGTGCCAATTATCACATCTCATTAGAATTATGATCTTTATGTAAAATGAAATTAATGCTCACAATTATTAAAGCGTTCGAAATTGCACAAATAGGAGTCCGATATTGGGACAATTTAATATCTTGCAAGAAAAAATTATAGGATGAGCAAGGCTAATATTTTGGTTATTGATGATGATAAAGATATTCTAGTTGCTTCAGAAGTATTGCTTGAAAATGAAGGCTTTAACTGTTTTTGTATACAACACCCTGAGAATAGTAAAAAAATTCTGAAGAGCAAAGACATATCTGTTATTCTCCTTGATATGAATTATTTAAAGGGTAATACCGATGGACACGAAGGTATCCATTGGCTCGATTTCTTCCTTAAAGAATACCCTGAAATTGTTGTTATACCAATTACTGCATATGTTGATGTTGAACTAGCAGTAAACGCAGTAAAGAAAGGCGCATTCGATTTTTTATTAAAACCTTGGGATAATAGAAAACTTATAAGTATTATCTATTCAGCTCTTCAACTAAGTAAGAGTTTAAAGGATACTTCGCGCCTAAAACAAATTCAGTCTTACTTTAAGACTGATCCAAATACCAAAACAATTGATATTTTGGGTGAAAGTAAAGAAATCAAAAGAGTCCTTGATGCAATTGATAAAGTTTCTGGAACAGAAGCAAACGTAATAATTACAGGAGATAGTGGAACCGGAAAAGATCTAGTTGCAAAGCAAATACATAATAAATCTAAGCGTAGGGATGAAATATTCTTTAAACTAGATCTAGCATCAATTCATGTTTCTTTATTTGAAAGCGAAATTTTTGGCTACGAAAAAGGTGCATTTACTGATGCTAAAGAATCAAAGCCCGGAAAAATCGAGATTGCTAATGGTGGTAGCCTATTCCTCGATGAGATAACATCACTGGATCTTAGTCAGCAATCGAAACTACTTTCGTTACTCCAAAACAGGAAGATTACCCGAATAGGTTCACTAATCGAGAAGGATATTGATATTAGGCTTATCAGTTCCACAAATAAACCAATCAAAGAACTTATAAAATCTGGTTTGTTCCGTGAGGATCTTTATTTCAGGTTAAATACTTTCGAGATACATGTTCCAAGATTATGTGAGCGAATCGAAGATATACCTCTACTTGCAAACTTTTATATCGAAAAATTTGCAAAGCAGTACGAGAAACCTAATCTGAAAATCAACTCAAGAATTTTAAATGCCTTTACAAATTACTCGTGGCCTGGAAATGTGAGGGAATTAATTAACATTATTGAAAGGGCTGTCATACTTAGTGATGGGAAAACTCTTGATCTTAAAAATATACTACTTTCGGAAAAACAGATCAAATCAATAAATAATTCATCATTAAATATTGCAAATACTGAGGTTAACTTAATATTAAAAGCAATTGAAAAAAATGATAGAAATATGACATTAGCAGCAAAAGAACTAGGTTTAACACGTTCATCTTTTTATCGTAGACTCGAAAAGTATGGGATTAAATAGCTATAGAATAGGACTAATAATTAGAATTGTTGGATTACTTTTAGTAATGTTAACCTTTTCATTCCTAGCAACTCAATCCAATTGGTTCTTTTCTTCAATTATAATTGGACTTACATTAATTATTCTTGTTATTGAATTTTTTAGATACTCGTTTCGTTATAAAAATGATATTGAAAATTTAATCCAATCATTTGAGGAGAATAACTACCAATCAAAAATTAGGATTACAAAGCATCGATCCAAGTACAAAGAGGTTGAAAAAGCGTTTGAGCGTATCCAAAATGTTGTGCAAAAAGTTAGGCTTGAAAGAGAAGTCCAATTCAATTTTCTTAAAATACTAATTGAAAATGTCCCGTCTGGTATTATTACATTGAATAGCGAGAATAAGATTCTGAATGTAAACCAATCAGCAAAAACTATTCTTAGTATCAGCGGTTCCTTTCAGTGGAGTACTCTAGAAAATAGATACCCTCTTTTCGCCAACCAAGTTAAATCGAATAATCCAGTAAATAACGAGTTAATAAACCTGACAGAAAGTAAGGATACAATTCAGCTATCCTACTCTATCTCCACCATTAAGCTACAAAATGATTTGATTAAAATCATTAGTTTTCAAAACATTAAAACTGTTCTCGACCAGAATGAAATGCAGGCATGGAATAATTTGATTAGAACAATGACCCATGAGATTATGAATTCAGTCACTCCAATAATCTCTCTTGCTGAATCTGGATTACAAATATTAAGTAACGATAGGAATACTGAGAATCCATTAAAATTTACTGAGAAAAATCTTGATCATTTGAACAAGTCCTTCTCTTCAATCTATAATAAAAGTTTATGGTTAAAAGAATTTGTTGAGAATTACCGGAAATTAATTAGAATACCACAGCCAACTCTTAAAGACATAAATCTTGCCGATATTATTAACAGCTGCGCTCATAATTTTTTGGAGATATTCAAAAAAGAAAATATAGAGGTAAAGATTAACCCCATTAATGTTATAGCCAATATCGATCCCAATCTAATTGAGCAGGTAATAAATAATATTCTTAAAAATAGTATTGATGCTTTAAAGAAGCGCAGTAATAAAAGAATTGAGATTATTATAGAAGAAAATAATAACAGACCACTTATTAAATTCATTGATAATGGAGAAGGTATAAAGCCTGAAAATTGCTCTAAAATTTTTATCCCTTTTTTTACTACTAAAGAAACTGGCTCTGGAATTGGGCTAAGTCTATCACGCCAAATAATGAGATTGCATGCAGGATCCTTGACCTTTGAATCAAAGCCAAGCGTTAAGACCGTTTTTACACTGCAATTTGCCTAATCAATTTCTTGCGATAGGTTTAAAAGCAACTTATAATTCGATTTCAATCTATAAAAAGAACTCAGAAGCGGACATAAAAACTTTTTCAAAACTCTTATCGACCTGTAAACAACCTGGACTATTTAATATTGGGAAAGGTATCTCGTGTGAGTAATCGTAGGGGAAATCAAAAACTTCAACCATATTTTTTACACTATGTTTTATACAAGCAAATGTTGATTGGATATATTTTGCAGGTATAACCTGGTCTTTTTTCAAAGCAATTATCTTTATTCTTTCGTTAAAACCCTGAAAAACATTATTCCTAAAGGTTCTTAAACTTTCTGGCGCCAGCATAGCTCTAAAAGCATTCCCTAATTGACTATTCTTTATATAAGTAGAGAAAGGTGTTGATGTTTTTAATTCATTTACAAAATCTCCTAAATAATACTTTCTTAAGCTAATAAAAGCATTACTATCCATTATCAATTTGGAGGTTCCTTGCATTTGGCTAAAAAGTGCTCCACCACAGAAAAGAAATAGTTTTGAATCGGCAAATAAATTCTTTGGGTTAGCAATAAAAAGAATTTGAGAAAGAAACGCACCAATTGAGTATGCAAAAAAATCTACATGAGCATCTGGTGCTATAAAAGGGTGATTACCTTGCTTTATTTTTTGCAATAAATCTACTATATCCTCTGCGCTTTGTCGTCCCGATCTAAAAAAACGAAGAGGTTCTTCTGAAAGACGTTCGCTTAATGCAACATTGGCAAAGGTTGAAAGTTTTAGCTTACTATCATTCTGTCGCTGATTTAATAGAGTCATCATTGCTCTTGGATTGCCCCACGATTCAGGGCAACGGTTCATATGAAACGAAATGGGGAAAAGAATTACAGGTCGGTTTGTTTTCTCTGCCAAGTAGTAAGCCCAAGGCAAGTATTTGTGCCAACTCTTTTCGTTCAACCCATGTAAAAGAATAATTGCTTTATCGGATTTTGAGTTACTCTTTGGAATAAAAACTGGGTACGAAAAGGATTCATTCTCCTTAATTCCCTTATCGCTTAAAACAATTGCTTGCTTTGAATTATATGAATCATATTCATCCTCAAAAGGAAATGCTAAACTTGTATTGGAGGTAAAATATTGATTCCTAATTTCAATGTTTGAATTCTCGATGCTATTGATTTCCCTATTCAAATTAAATAGGGATTTTAGTTCATTGAACTTATTGGTGAACTCCATTTTTCTTTTTTATTGCAAAGCTACGACAACAAGCACCCACAAAGCAAATAAGAGGGTTATTACTTAAGGAATTGGGTCGAAAATATTAATAGCGGGGTGAATTTTAAAATATGGGGGTAGTTTTGGTACGTACTCTTCTCTTCTTTATTTAAGTTGATTAGCTAACTTTGCAGGTAGATTATATAATGATGTTAGACACTCAGAAACCAATTCCAGCCTATTTAACCGATAAGGGAAATATTGTACGACTGATAATACTCACGGCACTATTTGCATTGGTTTTTATCAATATTTACGCACCTTTTGGTGTTGAGACTTGGTATAACGTAACCAAATGGGAATTGCTAGCTTACTCAAGCCTTGTTATTCTAACAGGTGTGCTTGTTGTTGTTATCAGCCGAATTTTAATGTACCATATATCAAAAAAACACATCTTATTTCTGTGGCATTATTTAATTTGGGTATTTGCCGAGGTTTTTTTTATGGCTGTGTTCTATACTCTTTTCGAGAAGTTATTTTTACATGATGTTCGGTTTGTTGGTGATATATTCCAAGCATCAATAAAAAATACAGCACTGGTAATCCTTCTGCCCTACTCTATTCTTTGGTTGTATTTTTCGTGGAGGGAAAAGAAAATTCAGCTAATTCAGCTAACAGAAAATCGACCAATATCAGAGACCTCCAAAAATATGCTTCCTTTCCACGATGAGAAAGGAGAATTGCGCTTCTCCATTAAACTGGAGAACTTTATATACCTCGAATCAGCAGATAATTACGTAAATATCTACTACCTTGATAAGGATAAAACCGCAAGGTTTACTCTTAGGAACAATATAAAAAGGTTAGAAGAATCTTTAAGAAAAACTAGAATAATCCGCTGTCATCGCTCCTATATGGTAAATTTCGATAGGGTAAAAATCCTTCGGAAAGATAAAAACGATTTATGGTTAGAACTTGAAATGCCTAATGCAATAGATCTACCTGTATCTAAGACTTACATTGAAAATGTTATGGAAACTTTTGCTAAATTCTGCCTTTCAGGTAATAATTAACTCTACTGACTAATTAACCTAAGTTACTACTTATAATAATTCTTTAAAGAATTGATTAGCGAATATCGATTAACGACCTAGGATTTTTGAAATAAAAAAAACACAAAACATTGGTATTAAGGATTATGATGCTAAATTTAATACAACTTCTTGAAATCAAAAATCGTTGATCCTTGTTCTAAAATCTAATTTTTCAATAACTAGCAACTTGGATTGATTAACTTTCCGCCTATTTCAACTCCAACTCTAACATCTGATTTAACGACTCCTCACTTATCCTTTTGGCTATTATTCTCTTATTTTTATCGAGTACATAAATAACTGGAGTCTGATAAATATCAAACAATTTTCTAAAATTTGAATTCTGAGCAGGATCCCAAACATTAATCCAATTAAGCTGATTATTGGTCATATATTCAACAACTTCAGGTTGATTTCCTTGGGTGTAAACAGCATAAACCTCCAACCCTTTTCCTTTAAATTTATCGTATATTCTTTTTAGTTCCGGGGTAACTTTCTTACAATGGCTACAACTAGAATCCCAAAAATAAACAACGGTTATCTTAGCTTTAATATCACTAATTTTTCTGGTAATTCCTGCCATATCAGGTAGCGATAGGTTTGGGCATTGGCTACCAATTAGGTTGGGTTTTAATGCCGTTACTCGTTCTTGAATCTTTTCAATCAACTTTTTATCTGTCCACCAAACCTGACCTGATAAATAGTACTTTTCTGATAAGCTAACAAATACTGCATCAAAACCCATAATATTTGATGTAGAAAATTTGTTTACTAGATAAGGAAGTAAGTACTGAAATACCTCTTTATTAGCCTTAGATGTTTCGATTAATTTAATGGCTTCTGGGATAATGCTATCGGGCGTTGGAATTAAAACTCTATCGAAAAATGTATTTATTCGAGTTTCAAGAATAGGAGTACGTAAAAGTCTTGAATCTGTTACTGGAATATTATCAAAGAAATGTTCCTTATTAAACCGATAGCTCAATACCCATTTTAACGAATCAACATTTTTAGTACCAGTTGGTATTATAAATTCAGGTATTTCAACATTCTTCATCGATTTTGCAATAAGAGAAAACAGTGTATTTGGATAATCTCTAATTATACCATCCCAATAGTCATTAACCTTCTTATCCAACGCTTTAACCTTCTCCTGTATGATTTTAACCGAATCGGGTTTTGCTGAAACCGTTTTAAACTTATCCTGATATTCTTTTGCCAAACTTTGCTGTTCAATCATAAAACGCTGATAATCGGCAAAAGCGCTATTCTCCTTTGAGTTAGTAAAAGTTAACTTATCTACTAAATTCTTTAAAGATGTTTTAACCTCAAATAGCTGATTGTCACCAACAAGTATTTCAAAATAAGTTTTTGTAGGTAGAATTACTAAATAAATTCCCTTTTTTAGAGCTGAGTCGCCCTGAAAAACTGCAATACCTTCGGAATTCATTTTAACTGTATCCTGAACAAATTTCTTCTCCCCATAATGGTAACCCAAAAGAATAGTTGAATCCTTAATCCCATCAATCTGGATTACAATTTTATGACCTTGAGCAAATAGATTACTGCAGATAGCTGTAATGCAGAGGGTTAAAACGAAAGTAATTTTTCTCATTGATTTGATATTTACTTAATTCCAATAAATATTATAGAATCAAAATGTATTCCAGAAAAAACAATCAAAAGTAGCAATAAAATTATTTGAATCTTTTAATCCTACGATGTCATTTCTTTCATTTTAATTAACAAATCTGGTTAAAAACTGTTAAATCACTATATCAAATAAAAATCAAATGAGCATTTTTTCAAATAGGCTAGCATCCGAAACAAGTTCATATTTACTTCAACATGCAACTAATCCCGTTGATTGGTATCCTTGGGGTGATGAGGCTTTCAACAAAGCAAAACTTGAAAATAAACTTGTGCTTGTAAGTATTGGATATAGTAGCTGCCATTGGTGCCATGTTATGGAGCGTGAAGCCTTCTCAAATACTGAGGTTACAGAATTCATGAATAATAATTTTGTGAATATAAAGGTTGATAGGGAAGAAAGACCCGATATTGATCAAATATATATGAATGCGGTGCAAATTATTAATCGAAATGGTGGATGGCCTTTGAACTGCTTTACTCTCCCAAATGGAAAGCCTGTTTTTGGTGGTACATATTTTTCAATTAAGGATTGGTTAGATGTACTTAAAAATCTAAATAATACGTGGATTAATGATTCAAATCGAATTATTGATGTTGCTGAAGAATTATCACAAAGTGTTGGAGGTACAGAGGTGATTAGGTTTAAACGAGATATTGACACTTTTTCTACCGATGTGCTTAAAAATTACTCTAGCTCTCTAAAAAAACTTTTTGATACAAGAAATGGAGGCATTAAAGGGGCTCCTAAATTTCCTATGCCGGGTTTATTGGATTATCTTCTTGAGTATGCTTACCATTTGCCTGATAAAGAAATGCTTGATTATGTTTTTTTAACACTCAATAAAATTGCATCAGGTGGTATTTATGATCATTTAGGAGGTGGTTTTTCTCGCTATACAGTTGACGAAAACTGGCATATTCCACATTTTGAGAAAATGTTATACGATAATGCCCAGCTGATTTCAATATACTCAAAGGCATACCGTATAAATCCAGACAAACATTACTTGGACGCTGTAAAGTATTCAATAGATTTTGTAATCAACGAATTAAGAGCTCCCGAAGGGGGGTTCTATTCATCCTATGATGCCGATAGCGAAGGTCATGAAGGCACCTATTACATATGGACAAAGCAAGAACTCGAAGCAATTTTAAAAGAGGATGCAGAACTTTTCTCAGTCGCTTATGGAGTAACAGCTACTGGCAATTTTAATAAAAGTAATGTTCTCATTCAATCGGCATCAAACGAGCAACTTGCAAGCATTTTTTCATTAGATATTCAAACCGTTGAACTGAAAATCTTGCAATCAAAACATAAACTTATTGAACATAGAAAACTCAGAGTTAAGCCTGCATTGGATGATAAAATTATTCTATCGTGGAATAGTTTAATGATTTCAGCACTTACCGAAGCGTATATTTCTTTTGGTGAAGCGAATTATCTTGAAGCTGCTACTGGATGCGCTAATTACATTCAGGAATATCATTATTCTGATAATCAATTGAAACGAGTTTACTGTAAAGGTAAACTAGCAATTAATTGTCTGTTGGAAGATTATGCTCATCTTATAAAAGCATACGTATCAATTTACAAAATCACTCTGGATAAAAAATGGGTAAATAATGCTGAATCACTTTTGACCACTGTAATTGAAAATTTTTACGATGAATCATCAGGTATGTTTTTTTATGCTTCAACAATTGAAAATAAACTAATTGCAAGAAAAATGGATTTAACCGATGGTGTGACTCCATCATCAGGATCGATTATGGCTCAAGCGTTGTTTGAAATTGGTACAATACTTAAAAAGGATGAATACATCCTAATGTCGAATCAAATGCTTGCAAATATTAGTGACTCCCTAAATCATGGTGGACCTTACGTATTTGGTTGGGCTAAGCTTGTGCTTATGCAACAATTGTCTGCCATTCATCTAACTATCAACCCTGACATACATAAATTTCAATTAAATCAAATACTTAGCAAAGTACTATGTTCAACAATATTTACTTCTGTTAGTTTATCATCCACACAATGCACTGAGACTGCTAACAATATTAAAATTTGTATTGGTAAATCGTGCTACCCAACATCATCGGACACTAATTACTATGTGGATTTAATAAACTCTACTAAAATTTAAATGGCAGATATTGAATGTTCTTTTTGGCTATTATAGCTATTTTTGAACTTCAATCATATGCTAATTCACCATGGCAAACCACCTCAATTTAACCGAAAAATTTATTGCATTCAATGAATCAATTCTATCTGTGGTTGATTTTAACTATACATATTCTGACTCTGATAAAGTTATATATGAGGTGATTAGAGTTATTAACTCTACCCCTATTTTCTTGGAACTTCATCTCGATAGGCTTTTCAATTCAATAAAGTTGATGGGTTTATATGCTCCTGAGAGAGGTGTTATTACAAGAAAAATTACTGAACTACTTAAAGCAAACCCCGTTGCTGAGAACAATATTCGAATTTCATTAGTTTACAACTCGAATTCAAAACCAGATCTACTCATTTACTTTATTCCCAGCACTTACCCAACCGAAAGTCAGAAAACAAATGGCATTAAAATTAAATTTCTAAATGCTAATAGAGATAATCCAAATGCCAAAATTGAAAATATTAATCTTAGGGCCAACGCTAATGCCATTATTAAAGAAACTGGGTGCTATGATGTTCTCCTTATAAATAAAGATGGTTATATCACTGAGGGAAGTCGATCCAATGTTATCTTTATTAAAAATAATTACCTAATCAGCGCTCCTTTGAAAATGATCTTGAATGGAGTTACTCGTCAGGTAGTTGTAAATGCAGCGAAAGAGATTGGAATACAAGTTAAAGAAGAATTAATTACTGCTGATGAAATTTCATCATTTGATGGTGCTATACTAACAGGTACCTCTCCCGGAATACTTCCAATTGCTTCAATTGATAACCATATATATAGAGTTGAATTACCTTTAATAATTTCTTTGACCAAGCAATATTATAATGCTGTTGCAAGGGACATTTCAAATTTTAAAGTTTCATAAAATGAACGTATCAATAATTCAATCCGATTTGTATTGGGAATCACCCTCGAAAAACAGGGAGATGTTCGATGAAAAAATTAGTACCATCGAAAGTAATATTGATTTGATTGTTCTACCTGAAATGTTTAGCACTGGTTTCTCGATGTCACCAGAAAACCTAGCAGAGAAATGGCCTGGCCCTTCGGTAAAATGGATGCAAAGGGTTGCAATATCAAAGAAAGTTGCATTAACGGGTAGTTTGATTGTTGAGGATGACAATAAGTATTATAATCGTTTGGTATTTGTTCATCCCGATGGAAAACTGGAGCACTACGATAAACGCCACCTATTCCGAATGTCGGGCGAGCATAAATATTATGATATTGGAACAAGTCGCAAAATTGTAACCTATAAAGATTTTAGAATTCTATTGCTTGTGTGCTACGACCTTCGTTTCCCAGTATGGAGCAGAAATCGTAACGATTACGATATGATTCTAATTGTAGCTAACTTCCCCGAAGCCCGTCGCAACGCGTGGAATACGTTGTTATCAGCACGAGCTATAGAAAACCAATGTTTTGTTGTGGCATGTAATAGAGTTGGAAAGGATGGAAACGAGGTTAACTATTCTGGTGATTCTCAAATTATCGACCCAAAAGGCAAAATATTGGTAAGTGCAAAACCTAACGAGAATCAGATAATAACATCAAATATCTCTATTCAAGAGGTTCTTGATTTTCGTACCTCATTTCCAGCGCATCTGGATGCTGATGATTTTATGATCAATTAAGATCAAAAAATAAAATTCTACCTCTTCAATTTTAGATTTTAATATCTTCACAGCAAATTTTTCAAAAACTCATTTACTAATCAATAATATATGGGTTCAATATTTTCTAACCCCTACATTTGGGTTGTTCTCTCCTATTTTGCGTTAGTTATTGGTATCTCTTTTCTGACAAAAAAAATTGCTTCAAAATCATCATCTGAATATTTAATAGCAGGTCGAAATCTGGGTGTTCTAGTTTGCGCAATTGTTGTAGCTGCTGAATGGCTTGGTGGATTAAGCACTATTGGCGTTAGCGAAAAAGCGTTTAACACAAAATCGTTACAACCAATACTCTACAATATTTCTACAGCAATTGGAATGCTTATCCTTGGTTTTACACTTGCAAAGCATTATCGTCAGAATAAAGTACATACTGTTAGCGAAATGATAGAGAATATCTTTGGAAAGAAAGTCAGAACAATATCCGCTATCGCTTTTCTAATTGCCTTTATCACTCTTGCTTATGTAGAATTAACTACATTTTCGCATGTACTTGCACCAATCCTACATATCAACTGGGTTTGGGCAGTACTCCTAGGTTCGTTAATTACAACTATCTACATGTATATTGGTGGAATGCATGCCCTTACAATAGTTGCAATTATAAATCTGGTGGTTCGTTATATTGGCATCGGCATTGCACTTATTATTGGTATAATCGCAATTGGCGATATGTCTATTCTATCAGAAAAGTTAGTGGCTGCTGGAGCTCCTCATAACTACTATAACCCATTCAGTGTAGGTTGGACAGCAGCATTCAGCTTAATCCTTGGAGGAATCTTAGGCGGAATGGCTGCTCAGGCAAGCATTCAACCCATATTTGCCGCAAAAAATCCAGTGACTGCAAAACGTGCCGCAATATTATCGGCATTATTCATCGCTCCCTTTGGTATAATGACCGCTTATCTAGGTCTTATGGCACGTAGCGGTATATTCATCGATCCATCCACAATTGCTGATGCTAAAGAGGTTCTCCCTACTCTTCTGATGACGCCTTCATTTATTCATCCTATACTAGGTGGTATTGCTCTGGCAGCAATACTTGCAGCAATACTATCAACTATAGGCCCTGTTAACTTTGCCATAGTAACAATTGCTACAAAAGACATCTACCAAGGATTAATAAACAAAAATGCTTCAGATGAGAAAATATTCAAATTTGCACGTCGCCTTGTAATACTTGTTAACCTCATTACAGTTCCAATGGCTATTTTTATTCATGGAGCAGTTCTCGATGCAGGGTATATCTCGTATGCAATAAGAGCTATTGGCGCAATAGTTATTCTATTAGGTATTTACAAGTTAAATTGGATATCTCAGCACGCTGTTCGATTTGCTTTCATCGGAGGAACATTAGCTATCCTATTTAGCCTTATTGCACGGAAAATGGGGTGGTTTGATATAGACAAAACCTATGCAAGTATTATTGCTACTATTTTTTTCATCGTAATTGGCAATATTTATTCGAATTATATAGCAAGAAAACAGAAGCAAATTTAAGTTTATTGTAATTATTAATATGTTAAAAAACAAGTCAAATTTTTCATTTTTACTTCAATCTTTCAATTTGTTCGTATTTAAAAAATATATAGTTTTACCGTGAAATTTAGAAATAATAGTTACTAAAGAAGCAATTGGTTTTTAACAAACAAATGAAAAGAAATTAAAAAACAATAAACTCTAAAATCAAAATTTATGGCAAAAAGAACAATCGTAGCCATGCCCGGTGATGGCATTGGAAAAGTTGTATTAGATGAAACAATTCGTGTACTTGATGCAGCCGGTTTCGATGCTGAATATGTTAATGGTGATATCGGATGGGAATTTTGGTGTAAAGAAGGCAATCCCCTTCCTGATCGTACTATTAAATTACTTGAGCAACACAAAATTGGTCTTTTTGGTGCAATTACTTCAAAACCAAAGGATAAAACCTTAGCTGAATTAGATCCTAAATTAAAAGATAAAGGATTCATATACTATAGTCCAATCGTGACCATGCGTCAAAAATTCGGTTTGGATATTTGTATGAGACCATGTATTACCCTACCCGGTAATCCATTGAATTTCGTTCGTCGCAACGCTAAAGGTGGAGTAGATGAGCCTGTTGTTGATTGTATGGTTTTTCGTCAAAATACCGAAGGTTTATACGGTGGTGTTGAATGGACAAATCCTAACGATCAGGTTTATGATACATTCATGACACATCCAAGATTCAAAGAGAATTTTGCTTGGTGTCCAAGACCAGAATTAGCTATCTCAACAAGAATTGTAACAAAGAAATATTCCACAAGAATAATTAAAGCCGCTTTTGAATACGCTAAAAAACGTGGTTTTGATAAGATTACAGTTTGCGAGAAACCAAATGTTATTCGCGAAACATCTGGAATGATCCTAAAAATTGCTCAGGATATGAGTAAAAATGAGTATCCTAACATTTGGGTTGAAGATGTTAATATTGATGCAATGATGATGTGGTTGACCAAAAACCCAGAAAACTATCATGTAATTGTTTCTGAAAACATGTTCGGTGATATCGTTTCCGATGCATTTGCTGGTTTAATTGGCGGACTAGGTTTTGCAACTTCTGCCCAGTTTAACCCAGAAACTGGAGTTTGTGTTTTTGAACCAACTCACGGATCAGCTCCAAAATACGCTGAATTAAATCCAAGTATTGTAAATCCAATTGCAATGGTTCTTTCAGCAGTTATGATGCTTGAGCATATTGGTGAAGATAAAATTGCTAACCGCATTAAAGATGCCGTTTTACAAGTAGTAGCAGAGGGTAAAGTAAAATGCTACGATATGATGAAAATGAGCGGTAAGCAAGAAGTTATAAATAACGGAGCTGCTTCAACAACACAAATGGCTGACGCAATTATAGCAAAACTTAAATAAATTAATTTCTTAATGGCCTTATCTTTCTTCCCTTGAAATTTAAGGCCATTTTTATAACCATTAATTAAGAAAAACTATGATGAAGATAGAAATTGAATCAAAGTTCATTGAACAAGCCAAGCAATTATGGCCTGAACTTGAATGGATTAAAAATAGTGAGTTGAAAGAACAAACAACTCGTACATGGGCATTAGCTCTTCAAAAAAGTGTTTTAACTCCTGACGATTTAAACACTATTCCATTTACCCTTCTTTGTGGTCCAGATTTGAAGGTTACCTTCATGGGGCATAAACGTGCAGTGGTTCATATTGCAAAAGATTGCGGTGATCAGATGAATAAATTCTTCAAAACTGATCTTCCTGTTAATATGGACGTACTCATTGCAGGTGCTATTCTTGCTGATGTTGGAAAACTTCTTGAGTACGAGATGAAAGATGGTAAATCAATTCAAGGTAGTTACGGTAAATATCTAAGACACCCATTTTCAGGCGTTTCTTTAGCCGAAATGTGCGATGTTCCACCAGCAGTTTGCCATATTATTGCTACTCACGCTGGTGAAGGCGATATGGTAAAGCGCACTACTGAGGCTTTTGTTGTTCATCATGCCGATTTTATGACCTTTGAGCCATTTAAGGATAGGTTGAAACTATAATCTTTGAATTGAATAACGAATGATGATTAACGATTTAAAATTTTTGAAGTTCTCAAGAAACAAACCTATTTACAAAGATCTTAAATCAAAATTCGTTAATCCTTGTTCTTAAATCAAAAAGTAGAGAAGACTCTTTGATAGATTTGAAAACAAATCTTGATTAGTCAAACTGAAAACGATAGATAAAATTCATCATCCATGAACCTAATAGAGAAAATTATTGCCAATCATAGCAACAAGAAAATTGTTTGCGCCGACGAAATCGTCGATATTCTAATTGATACCCGTGCAGCTCGTGACTTTGGCGGAGCAAACGTGGTTAAAAATCTTGTAAGCAACGGTTTAACTGTTAATGATCCTGCACGTACCTTTTTTACTTTCGATTGTAATCCCACAGGATCAGATCAGAAGTATGCTGCAAACCAGCAGTACTGCCGAATGTATGCAAGGGAGAATAATATCAAAGTATTTGATATTGATGCAGGAATTGGAACCCACCTTGCCATTGATGGCGGTCTTGCTTGGCCCGGTAGTACTTTTGTTAGTACCGATTCTCACGCCAATATTATGGGTGCAATTGGTTCCTTCGGACAGGGAATGGGTGATCAGGATATTGCTGCTGCTTGGGCAAAAGGTTCGCTTTGGTTTAAGGTACCGCAATCAGTGAAACTGGTTTTTAAAGGAAAACGTCCAGCAAATATCTCAGCAAAGGACATCACACTAAATCTTCTGAAGATTTTTGGCGCAAATAAACTCCTCGGTTTATCTGTTGAGTTTTATGGCGAAGCCATTGATGCGCTAACTCTTGATGAACGTATCACCATTGCCTCAATGGCAACTGAAATGGGTGCTATTATCTTCCTATTTCCAGCCAGCAAAGCAATTCACGAATACTGCGAAAAGAAAGTTGGAAAAAAACTAGAGATTCTTAAAGCAGATGATGACGCTAAATACGAGGATATCAAAGAGATCGACATAAGTAGTTTTGTGCCTATGCTTGCTCGTCCCGGGAAACCTCACGATAATTCTAGCGTTGCAAATGAAAAGGGTAAAAAAATTGATTCTGCCTTTATTGGTAGCTGTACCAATGGTCGTATGGAAGATTTGAGGGAAGCTGCCAAGATCTTAAAGGGCAGAAAAGTTGCACCTGGTGTAGTTCTTAAAATCGTTCCTTCCACCGATCCTATTTGGAAACAGGCTATGGACGAAGGTTTAATCCAAATCTTCAAAGATGCTGGTGCAATGGTTTCTAATGCAGGTTGTGCAGGTTGCGCAGCAGGCCAAGTTGGTCAGAATGGACCTAAAGAGGTAACTATCAGCACAGGTAACCGTAACTTCGAAGGAAAACAAGGAAGCGGTTTTGTTTACCTAGCATCTCCAAGTATTGTGGCTGCATCTGCCGTTGCAGGTTTTATTACCACACCTGATGAGATCCCTGCAAAACCTACCGAATTTGTAAAACCAGAGGTTACAGGATTTAAACTTGGAGTTAAGAAAGAAGCACAAAAAGATAAACCACTCGTTGTTGAAGGTCGTGTTTGGGTAATTCTTAAGGATGATATCGATACCGATATGATTTTCCACAACCGCTACCTTACCATCACCGATATTAAAGAGATGGGACAATACGCTTTCGATAACCTAAAGGGTTATGAGGATTTTGCTAAAAAGGCACAGCCAAACGATATCGTAATTACTTCCAAGAATTTTGGTGCTGGTAGTTCACGTCAGCAAGCGGTTGATTGCTTTGCTTCATTGGGTATATCTTGCATAATTGCTGAATCTTATGGTGCGATTTACGAAAGAAATGCAATTAATGCAGCTTTTCCAATTCTCACCTACAAACCCGGCTTAATTGAGTCTATTGATATTAAGGATGGTGATAAGATTCGGGTTGATATGGCAAACGGTAAGGTAACTAATTTAAAGAATAGCAAGACTTCTGATATCAATAAGTTTACCGATGTTCAGATTGAGATATATCGTAATGGGGGATTGTTGTAGAGAAGACGCTAAGGTGCAAAGACGCAAAGTTATTAATCTGTGATTATCTGTTAAGTCAGTGTCATCTACGTTCTATAGTTTTAAAATAGTATTTCAAAATCTTTAATAGATAAGATATATGGGAAAAACATTTGCAGAAAAAATATTTGGTGCTCCAACTGGAGCTATTGTATTTGCCAAACCACATATCGTGCTAACCCACGATAATACTGCTAGTATCCGCAAAACTTGGGAGAAAATGGGTGGGAAAAAGTTATTTGATCCTAACCAACTATTGGTTACGCTTGACCACAATGCACCTCCTACGGATGATAAACTAGCCAACGACTATAGTTCTATTCGAACATTTGCTCGTGAGCAAGGAATAGAAAAGTTTCATGATGCTGGCGATGGTATTTGCCACCAAATCATGTCGTACTACGCAAAACCAGGAATGATTATAGTTGGTAGCGATAGTCATACTAGTACTGCTGGAGCTTTCAACGCAATGGCAGCTGGTATCGACCGTACAGAATCAGCTGGATTATGGAAAAAGGGTGAAACATGGTTTCGTGTACCCGAATCAATGAAGATTACCCTTACAGGCAAACTCAATAAAGGCGTTTATGCCAAGGATTTAAGCCTTTGGATTATTGGAAAGATTGGCACAGATGGTGCTAACTACATGTCGATTGAGTATCATGGTGAAGGTGTAAAAACCTTATCTATCTCAGAAAGAATGACAATTACCAACCTAGCATCGGAAATGGGCGCAAAGAATGCCGTTTTCCCTGCTGATGAGGTTCTTGCAAAGCATTTAGGTACTGATAAGATGAATGGTGTTTGGGCTGATGCTGATGCACACTACGATAAGGTTATGGAAATTAACCTAAGCGAGATATTCCCAGTAGTTGCTGCACCTCATAGCCCAGAAAATGTAAAGGCAATCTCTGAGGTTCAAGGCACAAAACTAAATCAAGCTGTAATTGGAACCTGCACCAACGGTAGGTTAGATGATATCCGTATTGCTGCTGAAATTCTTGATGGTAAAAAGATTGCAAAGGATTTTCAACTCCTTGTAATCCCTGCATCTAAGGAAATTTACATGCAAGCTATTGAGGAAGGATATATCACCAAATTGATGAAGGCTGGAGCAACCATCCTAGCATCATCTTGTGGTCCTTGTTTAGGTACAGGCCAGGGTATTCCTGCTGATGGTTTCACCGTTATCTCAACAGCTAACAGAAACTTTAAAGGCAGAATGGGCAATAAGAATGCTTCAATCTACTTAGCAAGTCCTGCAGCAGTTGCCTATTCAGCCATATATGGTGAAATTACCGATCCCCGTGGAATCAAAGGCAACGATAAGTTTGTGACAAGTGTTCAAGTTGGAACAACTGTTTCAATTCCTAAAGGTGAGAATCGCAAAGCTGATGTAGTTTGGAATTATTCAGATGCTGATAACCTGAATACCGACCAGATGTTTGCTGGAAATCTTACCTACAGCGTACTAAGTTCTGATCCTCCAGCAATTATGCCTCACCTTTTTAAAGGTTTCGATGAGCAGTTTGCAGAAAATGTTAAGGCTAATGATATTATAGTTGCAGGAGATAATTTTGGTTGTGGCAGTTCACGTGAACATCCAGCAGTTGGTTTAGCTCATGCTGGAGTAAAAGCTGTTATATGCAAATCGGTTAACCGTATATTCTACCGTTCATCCGTAAACCAAGGATTACCTATTCTAGTAGTACCAGAGGCTGTGAACAATTACAAACAAGGAGATAAGGTAGATGTAAATTTTGCCAATGGTGAAATTAAGATAAATGATAAAGTTTTCAAGTTTGCACCATTGCCAGATCAACTATTAGCAGTATTTGAAGCAAAAGGATTGATCAACTATCTAAAAAATGCATAAATATTTTTAAACACTGATAGGGTTTAAAACCCTATCAGTGTTGTACTATAAAAAAAGCGGGTCAAAAGCCCGCTTTTTATTGCTTATTTTTTTACTTTCCAAACAGTATCAATTATAGTTCCGTCAACCCATTTAATTACTGCCACAGGTTCATCGGTATATTCAATTTTTTCAGGTTTACCACAAATAGCTTCGGCTTCATCCTTTAGCTGTTCAATAGTTTTGATTGGAAGTTTCGAATCCTTTAGTTTCTCTAAAAGATCTTTACGTAAAGGATTTATTGCAATACCCCTTTCGGTAACTATAACATCAATTAGCTCACCGGGACCACAAATAGTTGTAACCTCATCACGAATAACAGGGATACGGTCGCGGAACAATGGAATAGGAAGAATTGTGCATTTTGAGAAAATGCAGTTTTGCCATCCACCAATACCATGTAGCAACATTCCATCAGAATGGGTCACCACGTTAGCGTTATAGTTCACATCTACCTCTGTTGCGCCAAGAATTACAACATCAACCATTGAGGCAAAATTACCTTTACCATGGTAGTTATAGCTTGTAAAAGGGCTTGTATTCAAATGGCCTGGATTCTCACGCATTGAGCGAACACCATCGAGATCAAAAGTTTGTCCATCGAGGATATACTCTAATAATCCATCCTCAAGCATTTTAACGAGGTATTTATTGCTACCACCACGAGCCCAACGAGATTTCATTCCTCGTGTCTTTAGCATTTCGGCAAAGTAGATCCCAATTGAAAGGGCTGTACCCCCTGCTCCAGCTTGAAAAGAGAAACCATCGCGAATAATTCCAGCCTCATCGCAGAATTGAGCTGTCATTTCAGCAAGAAGTAAGCGGTCGGGGCTTTTAGTAACCTCAGTTGTTCCAGAAACGATCTTCTCCGAAATACCAATTTTATCGAGTACTACAACGTAATCAACATAGTTTCCATGTATTTGCCATGGTATACAAGGGAACGGTACAAGATTATCGGTAGCTACAATCACCTTATTAGCGTATTGTGAATCTGCCAAAGCAAAACCCAAAAGACCACAAGCAGCAGGACCACGATCACCAGTGGCATTGCCAAAGAAATCCGCAGTTGGTGCAGCAATTACTGCAATATCAATAACAACATCACCATCCTGAACCGCTTGGTATCGGCCTCCATGGGAGCGTAAAATCCCAGTACCTTTCATCTTCCCTTCGGAAGTAAATTTACCAAGAGCACCATTCATGCTACCCTCAATGTGATGGATAGTTCCATCCTCCAAATATTTAGTGAGCGGACTATGACATTCAAACGAAGCAGAAGGAGTCCAAACTAGATCCTTTATGCCCATTTCATGGGCAATATCAAAGATTTGGATAGCTAACAAATCTCCATTCCTAAAATGGTGATGGGTTGATATTGTCATTCCATGGCATAAACCGGCTTTAATAAGTGCATCCTTTAATGAAGGTACTATTTTATTTCCATCGGCTGGGTAGTCAGCGCATGAAACGATAGGAGGAGCAAATTTACGACCAGTAGGTTTATACTTTCCAACTCCCATATAAGGAACCTGAGGTTTACCGTTTACTTCGGTTGGTACTAGACGCCCAACAGCATTTTTCACAAGCTTAGTTGACATTTTCTTCTGCCCTCCAATTTATATTTAACTTACCCGTTTTAATGGCCATATCGATGGTGTGTTGTGCACGTTTCACAACAGGTGGATCTATCATTTTAGTTCCTAATGATACAACACCCAATCCTCTTTCGGTAGCCTCCATGAAGGCATTAACAATCTTTTTGGCTTTATCGATCTCTTCAGCTTCGGGTGCAAAGCTATCATGAATAACCTTGATTTGTCGTGGGTGAATACATCCCATACCATCGAAACCAAGACTCTTTGATCTTTTTACATTCTCCTTTAGTCCATCCATATCAGCAACATCGCTGAATACAGAGTCGATTGCTTGAATACCAGCAGCACGGCATGCATTTACAATCTGTGTGCGGGCAAAGAATGATTCATTGCCTTCTAATGTACGTCTTACACCTAAATCAGCTGTATAATCCTCAAGTCCAATGGCCAACGAAACAACGTTTGGAGCAGCAGAGGCAATTTCGAATGATCTGAGTACTCCCAAAGCACTTTCAATAATAGGCATTAACCATATATTGCCCTGAATATTATGCCTTTTCTTGATCACCTCAATACGTTCATTTACCTGTCTTATCTGATCAGCACTCTCGCACTTTGGAACTAATAAAAGGTTCACGTTTTGAGGTACAATAAAATCTAAATCTTCCAATCCTCTTGGAACTTGGTTAATACGAACCATTCTCTCGGCTCCATAGAAATCGATGTTACGAAGAGCATTTCGTACCAAGAAACTTGCCTCATACTTCTTGTCAGGTGCAACAGCATCCTCCAAGTCGAGGATAATCCCATCGGGAGTATGAATCCCTGCATTTATCATTAAAGATGGGGTATTTCCAGGCAGGTAAAGCCTTGAAATACGATTCTTATCGCGAGCAGTTTGATATTTATTATTATCCAAGAAAGGGAGAAGGTATTCCTTCTCAGAACCTGTAATTTTTCTAATCGCTGCTTCCAAGCGTGCGGCATGAACAAAAGGCAAAGCACCACTGTCTTCAACAAGAAGATTAACGTTTTTTAAATCGTAGAAAGCAAGGATATCAAGAGATAATTTTTCGATCTGCTTTCCATAAATGGCTTTTACCTTACTGTCAATCTGTAGCTGAATGCCACCGCTCTCTGTAATTTCAAGTGTAACAGAGCAGTCTGAGCGAACACCTTTGCCCTTATTGCCAATAGTAATTGTTTTGCTCATTCTATTTTGAGTTTATTGTTTGATGAATGATAAAGTAAAACGTGAACAAAAATAAGTAAAAATTAATGAATAAGGATTTGCTGATTACAGAATCATATAGTTAGAAGGTACAGAAATTATAAGTTCTACAACATAATGTTCCTTTATCTTCTAGGAAAATGATAATAACGATTTTGGATTAGGATAGTTTGTTTTATAGCAATAGTTCGGTAAATTTTTAACAAATATTTTTAAGTTACTGATTTGGTGCAATTTGGTGCTTTTGAGTTTTGGTGGCTAAAAAATATTAAAAGTCACTAAATCACAAAGTCACAAAAATCCACCAAAAAGATTACCGAACCATTGTTATAGATAATTCATCTCCTTTTTCAACAAAAAAGCCATCATTCAATTGAATGATGGCTTTTCTTTATAGGTACTATCTTTACTTCTTAACTAATCGTTTTGTTAATTTAATTCCATTGGTTTTAAGCTGGTAGAAGTAAATTCCTGCTGGTATTTCTTTCGGATTCCATTGGATTGAATGATTACCAACTTGCAGATATTCATTAACAATCACATCTACTTCTTTTCCAAGATTATTGAACACAGTAAGTTTCACAAAACTTGGTTTAACCAGATAAAAATCTATTGTAGTTGATTGATCAAAGGGGTTTGGGTAGTTTTGGGAGAGATTACTTACAACTTCTCCATTATTCAACTCTATTCCTGTTGTTAATGAAAGGTTAAACGTTACTGTTTTGGTTATTGAATTCTCAACAATATTTGATATTGCTTTGTATGTATTTGCACCAGCCCACGATCTTGAGTAAGGAGTTGAATAATCATCAAAGGAAGTTTTAAAATAAGATCCTGGGAAAGGGCAACCATCAGTACTAGTTGAGCCATACTCTAAAGGTGGATTTCCAGTAGAACTTGCACAAACTGGGTACATTCCTTGATGACTTGAAGTGTTAATATCACCACTACCAGCATTTGATTCAATATAGTCACCATCAACATGGTAAATAATCATTCCATGACCAGGTAGATAGCTATCGAATTTATGCCTCTGCCTATTCTCAATCAAGAAGTACTCATTTGGTGTAGAAGTATTAATACGATAAAAACTATTCGAGTAAAGCTCAGCATTGTTTAAAGTTACTGCTCCAGCAGTGGTTAATGTAGTTGCTGTTGTCCATCCATAATCTACTATTTTAGTGTAGGGGTTATGATGAGCTGGTGTTACCCCATTATTATTCCACGAACCATTGGACATAAGATCCCAATCGCCCGTTCCATCATACTCTCCCCCACTATTTGCATAATCTGTATCATAATAATCCGAAGCACCCAATACATGACCAAACTCATGACATATAACACCTATTCGAGCTATTCCAAAACCGCTGTTCCCCCTTCGTTCAGCTGAACAGGAGTAGTTGCGAATGCTTACACCATCTAAAGTTAATGGTGATATGCTCCAAGCATGTGCCCAAACAGCATCTGGGCTTACACCTGAAACTTCTTCCCCGTATCCTGCATAAATTACATATACTCCATCAACGACCCCATTACCATCATTATCAAAATCGGAATATTTAACATCAGTATTTGCAAGAGTTACGGCTTCAGTAATTAACGCTTGTGGTTTAAGATCATTCCCACTTGCATCATTAGCACCATAATATGCCATGTTATGGGCTACCTTATAGGGTCCAGCAACAGTTACACTTAAGCTAAGGTTTCCCCATGAATTTTCTTTGTAGTAATCATATACACTACCTGTTGCACCATCAGCATTATATCCAACTTGATTAAAAAGGTTATTAAAATCAGTTTTGGTTTTTTTAAATAGGGTATCGGTAAATTCCACCAAAACACAAACCAGTTTTAGTGTTCCTGTTGTTGGAAAAGATTTCTGGTAACCCTTTTGGTTCATCTTCGAAATGCTTTTCATTATACCAACCTGACTTCTTGAGTAAACAATACCTTTTTTGATTGTATTTAAAAATTTGATATCGGAATTGCCCCTTTCCTTCTGATTTTTAGCGTGTATACCTGATGGTATCATATCGTTATTAGAATCGAGCATTGCATATTCATAAACACCTTTGCTATTGCGTAGAATTGAATATCCATCAACTGTTTGAGCCCATTTTACATGTTCATCACCTTTTAGGATTATGATAATTTTTGTTTCATCTGGTTGTGTAATTTCAACTGGGTAAGGGTAAGCTTTAACGGCTAGTAGTATTTGGCTATTAATAATTAGCGCAATTAGGAGGAAGAAAATTCGTTTAATCATCGGTAAAGTATTGTTAATAAGACATTTTTACAAATCAAAATCTTTGGAAAGATATTTAAAGATATATGAATTTTTAAAGATAACATAATAACATCTTCCATAATGCCTTTTACTCAAAGCAAATCTATATTTTCTCTGTGCATTGATAAGTGTATAAAAGGGTGTTTATTTTCATCCCCTAATAATATCGCAAAATGCGATACTACTTAAAAGCTGGTATACCTGTTATTTCGTTACCTGTAATTAGTAAATGAATATCGTGAGTTCCTTCGTATGTAATCACCGATTCAAGGTTCATCATGTGGCGCATCATGGGGAAATCGTTGGTAATGCCCATTGCACCGAGAATTTGACGTGTTTCACGAGCAATATTCAATGCCATAGCAACATTATTCCTTTTAGCCATTGATATTTGTGCAGCTGTGGCTCTTCCTTCATTCCGAAGTACGCCAAGTCTCCATGTTAAAAGTTGAGCTTTTGTAATCTCGGTTAATGCTTCAGCCAGTTTTTTCTGCTGTAGCTGAAATGATGCTATTGGTTTATTAAACTGCTTCCTCTCTAATGCATAACGTAGGGCTGCATCGTAGCAATCCATTGCTGCACCGATAACTCCCCACGCAATTCCGTAACGAGCTGAATCCAAACAGCCAAGAGGTCCTTTTAACCCTTCAATATTAGGAAGAATATTCTCTTTGGGGACTTTGACATCATCAAAAACAAGTTCCCCTGTTACTGAGGCTCTTAGCGACCATTTTCCATGAGTTTCGGGTGCAGTAAATCCTTTCCATCCCTTTTCAACAATCAGCCCTCTAATTCTATCCTTTTCATCTTTAGCCCAAACAATAGCGATATCTGCAATTGTAGAGTTTGTGATCCACATTTTAGCTCCATTAAGAAGGTAATAATCACCCTTATCTTTTATTCTTGTTTTCATGCTTCCAGGATCGGAGCCATGATCGGGTTCTGTTAAACCAAAGCAGCCAATAATCTCACCAGCAGCCAATCGTGGAAGGTATTTCTTTTTTTGCTCTTCGCTTCCATATTTGAATATTGGAAACATTACTAAAGAGGTTTGAACTGATGCCATAGAACGAATACCTGAATCGCCACGCTCAAGTTCTTGCATTATCAAACCATAAGATATATAATCTAATCCTGAACCTCCATACTCAACTGGAATGAAAGGGCCAAATGCGCCCAACTCACCCATCTCCTTAACAAGGTGTAAAGGGAATTTTGATTTATCGCAATACTCTTCTATTATTGGTTTTACCGACCGATTTACCCAATCTCTAGCAGAGTTTCGAACAAGTTTATGCTCATCGGTATAGAGATCATCAACCAAATAGTGATCAGGTGCTGTATATTGCACTGTTGCTGGCATATTTGCTGTTTTGGATTAGCTGATTATTCTTTTGATATTGCTCTTGATATAATTAGTTTTTGTATCTCTGATGTACCTTCATAAATCTGAGTTAATTTAGCTTCACGCATTAGCCGTTCAACGTGATACTCCTTAACATAGCCATACCCACCATGAATTTGAACTGCTTCGGTAGTTACTTTCATTGCCACATCAGTTGCAATGAGTTTTGCTATTGCACTTGCCGTTCCGTAAGGTTGATGGTTATCTTTTAACCATGCCGCTTTATGAACGAGCAATCGAGCAGATTCAATCTGAGCAACCATATCTGCAAGCTTAAATGCAACTGCTTGATGGTGTATTATTTCTGTTCCAAATGTTTTTCGCTCTTTTGCATATTTTAAGGCCAATTCATAAGCACCAGTGGCTATTCCTAATGCCTGAGCGGAGATACCTATCCTACCTCCTTCTAAAAGTTTCATGGCAAACTTAAAACCAAAACCATCCTCTCCTATCCTATTCTCTTTTGGTACAATAACATCGGTGAACATTACTGAGTGAGTGTCGGAACTACGCATTCCCATTTTATCCTCGTGTGGGCCAAGTGTAATCCCCGCTGAATTACGGTCAACAATAAAAGCATTAATCCCTTTATTACACTTATCAGGCCAAGTTTGAGCTATTACTAAATAAAGACCTCCAGTATTAGCACTTGTAATCCAATTCTTTATGCCATTGATAACATAATGATCCCCTTTATCGATTGCGGATGTTTTTTGGAAAGAAGCATCAGAGCCTGCTTCGGGTTCACTTAGCAGAAAAGCACCTATCTTCTCACCGCTAGCCAATAAGGGCAGATATTTCTCTTTCTGTTCCTTGGTACCAAAAGTTTCGATACCATATCCAGTTAGTGAATTATGAACAGCCATAATAACGGCAACCGAAGAATCAACCTTTGATATCTCCTCAAGAGCTAAAGTATACGAAACATTGTCAAGACCAACACCACCGTATTCAGGGCTAATAAGCATACCAAAAAAACCCAACTGGGCGATATTTTTAATATGCTGTACGGGGTAAACTGCATTTGTATCGCGTTCAATAACATCTTTAAACAACTCTCGCTGCGCATAATCACGAGCGGTCTTCTTTATCATCAATTGCTCTTCGCTATAATTAAAGTTCATAATAATTTTATTTTAATATTATAGAAACTATACTAATTGATAATCATAAATATATATGAAACTAAATATTTTTTTTGTAGACAATTGCAACAACTGTTTTATCATCACCTCCCATATTAATTGTCATTCCATATGGCTTTTCTTTTGGAATTTCGATTTGTGCTGCACCTGCCTTACCTGTGAGTTGCTCCCAAATGGTAACAGCCTGATGAACACCTGTGCCACCAGTTGGATGACCCCAACCAATTAACCCGCCAGTTGTGTTAATAGGAATTTTACCATTACGTGAAGTATTTCCGTTAATTACAAATTCTGGACCCTCTCCATATTTAGCCAACCCAAGTGCTTCAACGCTTAAAATACCAGCAACTGTAAAACAGTCATGAACCTCAATAGTTGCCAAATCGTTTATGGTAATTTTGGCTGATTCTAACGCTCTCTTTGCAGCAATTTCGATAGCTATAAGTTTGGTAAGATCTTTCGGTTTTTCAGTAATATTATCAACAATCTGAGCCCATCCAACTATTTCAACTGCGTCCGATTTTGAGATACCTGCTCTTTTAAGTCCCTCTTCTGAGCATATTGCAATTGCCGAAGCACCATCAGAAACCTTTGAACAATCAAACACATTTAGAAAATCGGTAAAACCTTTTGGGTTAGGCTCTGTGAGAGCAAGAGCAATAAGATCCTCAACTTTATTTTCGTACTCTTGTGCTGTTGGACATAGCCTTGCATTCTCAATTGCATTTTTAAACCATACGGCAAAAGCTTGGCGCGTTTTATCCCTACCAAACTTGTCATAATAGGCTCCAGCACGGTTGCTGAATTGTCCTGGGAAAAAATAGGCATGTCCCTCTTTACGTTCAGCAAACCATCCTGCACCCGCTAAAATATCGGCACCATAGATTGCCTTAACTGTATTCTGAACCTCAACTCCCATGGCTAGTACAACATCTGCTGATTCTGAAAGGACTGATCTAATGCCAGAAATTAACGCTAATCCTCCCGAAGCACAAGCCCCTTCGACTCTAAGCGAAGGTTTATAGCGTAATCCATCATCAATAATTGGCATAAATGCACCAAGATGAGCTTGTTTAACAAAACGACAGGCCATAAAATTACCAATTACGCCCTCATCTACATTTTTTGCACCTCCGAGCGATTTAACAGTAGCCTTTCCAGCCTCTTTAATATAGTGCTCAATACTAGGTCGAGGTTTTTTGGGATTAAACTCTTTACGTCCAGTTCCAAGTGAGATGGTATTATAACCAGCAGTCATATATATTTTTCGCTTCATAGCAATCTATTTTTCAAATTATAAAGTCTATTAGTCAAGAAAACTATTTATTGGCCCATAAGCATGGAAAAATCCAGTTAGCATAACTGTATTAACATTTTCATCATTATCAGCAATACCTTCTTTAACCAGATTTAATCCAATATTTTTTGAGTTGATATGATACTCCATAGCCAACTTTGAACCAAACGTATTTAAAGATGATAGTTCTTTGAAATAATTCTTGAGAAACTCATCCCTTTGCTTGTTAGCAATAACATCCTTCCATGGTTTATGAGAAGTTGGAAGTTTTCCAAGTTTTATATCTATTGAAGATCTAAAAGCTTCAATATGATCGTAATCCTTTTTCTTTGAATCATAAATGGCTGCGGGTTTTCCTTTTTCATATAAAAAAATGCCTGATTTTTGGGAACCATCTGAGTTCTGTCCACCTTTTATACCTAGTGATATTAGCTTGTCGATTAAAAAACTATGAAGGTTTTCATCTTTTAAACGCGATTTCATAACTTGAAGAATTTTCTGGCAAACATCAACACCTACATAGTCCATCAGCTGAAAAATACCCATAGGTCGAATAAGGAAATCTTGGCTTACTCTATTAACAGTATAAACTGCTTCTACAAGCGACATTTCCATTGCTAATTCTTCAACCTTTTTAATGCCAAAAAGCAAATCACGCATAAAATGTCCATTACCTATAAATCCGGCAAAATCATTGGATGGAACTAACTTTTTATTCAGATTTTTAGCATAGATTTTTGAGAATTCTATTAGCTCTTTATTGGTATTCTTGGTTGTAATCAATTCAACAAGTTTTTGAACTGCAGGAGGATTATAAAAATGGAAACCTAAAATATTTCCTTTTAATCCCGACCTAGAGTCCAACTCAGCAATTGGTACTGAGGATGTATTTGTTAGGAACCAAGGGTTCTTTTTATTATTTTCTAAAATTTGAGAGAAAATTTTAACCTTAATATCAGAATCCTCTACTATGGCCTCAAAAATTAAACTTGATTCATATGTTGACTCAATACGAGTACTAAAAAGTACAAGTTTCATTACATCATCAACATACTGATCGATAACCTCAGAGTTCTCAATTAATTCCGAATTATCCTTATAAACTTGACGCAGTTGAATAACCTTTTTTTCAGCAATTTTTTTCACCTGCGTTCTTAAATAACCATAAAGTCCAGATAAAGCAACAGGAGAAACATCAATGGCATTTAGAATAAAGTTTTTAGCCTTATTCTCTGGCTTTAATTGTAAATCGGCCATTTCAACCGCTGTTAATAAAAGGATACCTGATCCCATTTTACCAGCGGCTCCCAATACCGATACGTTTTGAAGTTTTTCTTCGTAGTTCATTATGATAAACTTTTACATTTTTATTAACTAATTCCAATTTGGTTTTCTTTTTTCGAGAAATGCCTTCATTCCTTCAGAACCATCGTTTTCAAACATTTTAGAGAACGATTCTGCTTCTAATTCAAATCCTTTGTCAATTTCGACATTATAGCCCTTACGAATTACTTTTTTTGCCGTTTTTATAGCAACTGGACTCTGTGCTGCTATTTTAGTAGCAATATTTTTTGCTTCAAGGAGCAATACTTCAGCTTCAACAACTTTTTGAACAAGTCCAATACGCAGGGCTTCAGATGAATCAATTATTTGGCCTGTAAGTACAAGATAGAGAGCATCTCCAAGACCTACCAATCTGGAAAGTCGCTGAGTACCTCCGTATCCAGGAATCAGACCTAAACTTACCTCGGGCATACCGAACTTTGCCTTTGAACTTGCAATCCTGAAATCACAAGCCATTGCTAATTCGCAACCGCCTCCTAGTGCAAATCCATTTACGGCGGCAATAACTGGAATCTCAAGGTTTACAAGTTTACCAAATGTTTCTTGTCCTGTCTTTGAGAAACCTAACCCTTCACGCACTTTCATTTTTTGCATCTCACTAATATCAGCTCCTGCGACAAATGACTTGCCCTCCCCTGTAATTATGAGAACCTTTAAAGTCTTGGAGGATTGAATTGAGTTTAGAAAATCATTAAACTCTTTAAAAAACAAGCTATTTAAAGCGTTAAGGGCTTCGGGTCTTGAAATTGTTAAAATACCAATTCCCGATTCGTGCTGGTAGTTCAAAATCGAATAATTCATATCTGGCATTGATTAATAGATTTAATAAAAAATCCCTATATCCATTAAAACATGGTATATATAAACTTTAAAATGCAACAATTAGATTGAGCAAGAACTAATATTTTAATTGATAAAAGTAAAAAAATATTCAACTTAAGCCTAGAGAAAATGATCACACTTAACTTTTAAAACTATAATATTTATTTTGGATTCTCGCTTGAGAGTTTAGTCTAATGTATATCTCTCTGGTAGTTAATCAAACAAACTAGCATAAATATATGTTCATTATCATACCTGATTTGGTATATTAATTAAGTAACAGCAGCGGCAGCATTTTTTTGGGAGTAGTAATTTGAGATGAATAGCCCCGATATAATTAATAACTCATCAGATATATACGAAACAATTTCACCTTTAAAACATGAACCTTTATAGTTAATAAAGTAAAGCTCTTTATTCAAACTCCATTTGGTATGCCAAAAATTTGTATACTGCCAATTATACTCTGTACCATCAACCAACTTAATGATAGCTTTTGATTTCCAACTATTATAAATGATTGTACCAACAATTGAGCTAATTTTACAATCAATTATTGATGTTTCCTGTTTAAAGAGTCCCTTGGTAATAAACTCGTATTCCTTCCCGTTAATACTCCCCTTAGCATTATTTGACCAAGCACCAATTTTAAGGAAACCAATCTCCAAACTATTTGAATAAAACGTATATGTTCTACTGAAAATGCCTCTTTTCCATGAAATTAACTTTTCCATCTATGTTATTAAAATCTACTAAGGCTAATTCAAATTATTAGATAAAGATAATAGAATTATTAGTTGGATAGTTCATATCCAGTTTTGAATTTCAAAACAACCATTAAATGAATATATTATGTAAAAGAGGATATCTCAAAAACTCGAGATATCCTCTTTCTATATATACTGTTTCTGATTAACTAATATACCCTAGAACACCTAGCAATTGAATAGGCTGCAAAGAATCCAACTGCTTTATCATTAGGTTCAATATTGGTTGAAATGTTGGCAGAAGGTCCACTAAAAATAGGCATCTTTGGATTGTATTCCTGAATATAATCCGTTATAAAATTAAAGTACTCTTCAGTTATTCCATCCATTTCAAGGGTAATTTTATCGCCTTTTTGAATCTTCTCATCGAGTTTCTTCTTTTGCAACATATATACTGGAAATCCATCATAATATCCGCCATTGAATCCCGTGTTATCACCCATATTAGCATATTCAGAGGTACTATCAGTGAGCAGAACATTATTTTTATAGGCTTTCATTAAATAAAAATTTCTACCACCACCAATTTCATGAGCATAAAGATTTATGGTCCAACCACTATAATCAGGGTTACGATCATCGTATGTTATTTTAATAGAATCGATAGGATTTTCTTTCTTAAGGTATGATTGAGCCGAATATTCTTCAAAAACGCCATCCCCGTCAATATCTACATGCGATATATGTAATGTGTAAGTTTTGCCAGGAATTCCATAAACACTCGGATCTGTTTCATATACCCCTTTATTGACTGAATTTTCAAGTAGCACAAATTCATTACTACCATCTAAAATAGATACAAGGGCATTCGAAATAACCTGAACGGGCTGCTGGTATAATGCATCGCCTGATTTAGTTAATCTAACCTTATGCTTGATAGTATCGGTTGTAATAGCTCCATCGACTACAAGCCTTGCATTAGTTTTACCCAAATCAATTGGGATATTTTCAGTGCATGAGCCTAATGCTATTATACATATTATGGTATAAATTATCGGGTAATTACTATGTAGTTTCATGTGCTTAAAATTAATTACGTTTTTTTTAAAAATTAAAATTGTAGGTAATGCCTGGAAAGAACACAAATGGAAGGTACATCCTTTGAGCATTTAATATTTTGGGATTATTCTTGTCTTGAACAAAGTTAATAATCCAATCATTATGTCTACCATAAGCATTATAAATTGAAAAAACCCATTCACCTTGCCAAAATCTATTAGGTCTTTCCACACCTTTCAAAGTAACTGACAAATCGAGTCTATGATAATCACTCATCCTATAACCATTTCGGCTTGAATAGATTTTATTAACTGTATTGCCATATTCAAATGTACCTACTGGAGCAGTCATAGGTGTGCCTGTTGCATAAATCCAGTTTGCTGATACCATAAGTCGTTTAGTGAACTCGTAATTTAAAATTATATTAATATTATTGGGTTTATCATATGGTGCTGGGTATGCTTTACCATCATTTATTTCCGGTATTTTGCGCTTTACCTTTGAAAGGGTATAACTGACCCAACCTGTAAGCTTACCTACGTTCTTTTTAACAGAAAATTCTATTCCGTATGCATTGGCTTTGCCAGTTCTTATTTCGCCCTCCATTCTTGGATTCATTAGCAGTAAAGCATGATCTTTAAAATCAATAACATTATTCATATTTTTATAATAAACTTCAGCAGAAGTTTCAATGTTATTATCGAAAAAGTTTCTGAAATATCCTATTGCATACTGATCCGCTTTCTGTGGTTTGATATTTGGAGACGATGGAAACCAGACATCAAGGGGCATACCACCGTTTGAATTCGATGCCAACTGCATAAATTGAGTTGTGTGAGAATAACTAGCTTTTACAGACGATTTGTCATTAACAGTATAAACAATTCCTAAACGGGGATCAAAAGCATAATAGGTATGGAATATTTTCCCACTTGGATAATCGATAGTATCAATAACTTTATAGTTCTGATCAAATTTGTAACTAGTTGTTTTTCCGACATTCTGAAACATAGAATACCTTATCCCATATTTTAAAGTAATATTATCCCCTATTTTTTGTTGATTCGAGATATATGCTACATGTTCGAGTTCGTAATTTTTAGGGTAGGGAATAGTTATAGTACTGCCATTGTTTTCCATCCAAGCATTGCAAGGGTTAATATCGTGATAAGTTGATGATACCCCAAATTTTATTTCGTTTTCAGGTGTTAGAAAGTAGTTGAAGTCTAATTTTAATGTATAATCCAGCAAACTTGATTCCCAAATATATTTAGAACTACTCTGATTCATTTTTAAAGAATAATCATATTTTGAGATAATGGCAGTAGTGTTGGAAAATAGTTGAGGAGAAAACAGGTGATTCCATCTTAAGGTAAAGGTTTTGTTCCCAAACCCAATATCTGCAAGTTCTTTTTGTCCAAATTTATCCCTTCCCAAATAAGCCGATAAATATAAACGGTTATTATTATTTATTTGATGGTTAATTTTAAGGTTCAAATCATAAAAATACATAACAGCTTTCTTTGCGCTTGTATCGGTAAGCAAGGGAAAAAATATATCGGCATATGTTCTTCGTCCTGAAATAAGAAAAGATGTTTTTTCACTTCCAATAGGCCCTTCGAGGGTAAGTCGACTCGAGATAAGTCCTATTCCCCCTGTTGCTGAAAATTTTTTGTTGTTGCCTTCTTTCATGCGAACATCTAGTACCGACGAAAGTCTACCCCCGTAATTTGCTGGAATATCGCCCTTATACAGTTTCACATCACGAATGGCATCGTTATTGAAAACCGAGAAAAATCCCATGAGGTGTGAAGCATTATAAACAGTTGCTTCATCCAGTAGGATGAGATTCTGATCTATTCCACCACCTCTTACACTAAATCCTGAGGAGCCCTCTGAGGTTGTTTGAACACCAGGCAACATCTGAATCGCCTTAATCACATCTACTTCACCCATTAAAGCAGGTATTCTTCGAATACTCTTCATTTCGAGTTTAGAAACACTCATCTCAGGTTTTACAATATTTGAATTGAGTTTCTCACCTCGAACAACAACTTCTTGAAGAACCTTTGACTCAAGGCTCAATTCAATATTAATAACTTGATTTGAAGTTAATTTAACTACTTGTTCTTTTGAATTGTATCCAATAAAGGAATATACTAATGTATATGTGCCAGGGGTAAGGCTTATTGAATAAAATCCGTAAACATTGGTAGCTGTACCCTTTCCCTCTTCTTTTACTAAAACAGCTGAGCCAATCAGTACTTCTCCATTTGAAGCATCTTTTACATACCCGCTAATAGTATATTTAGCAATTGGCGAATCACTCGCATGTAGTTTTTCAGATAAAGAGAATAAAATTAATGCTGTAAATAACAGTGTTTGTAATACTTTCATTTTATAATTTTAAAAAAGGTTTAAATTATATTCATTATAACATTTACATGTCGAAAAGTTTCCTATTAAACTATGACTTATGAGATTCTATGACTGGGTGTATACAATATCTATTCCATTACATTCCCTAATTGTAAAAGTTGTGTTTTTATTTTTTAATTTATCGATGGGTTTAATCAATTTTACCCTTTGTGATAGATTATTATATTCGGATTCAAAATTACTCAAAAAAATGGTGATTTTTTGAGTTTGGTAAATTCTAATACTTTTCTGTTTTTCAATATCTAATTGCTTAATCCAAATCAAGTTATTTTGTTTTTTTAGTAAAATGTCCATTCCCTGATGGTTATACTTCCAAGTAATAATTCTGAACCCTAGATATTCTTTATAGTAAGAAGATGTAAGTTTTGAGGATTCAACCCAAATTATCGGGATTTTTTTATCCATAACATGTAAAAAAGATAGTGGGCAAAGCAATTTGTACAACCATCTACATATAGACATCTGAACTAACATAATTTTCTTTATTTAATAGCAAATGTATACCTAGAATGTAATGTTGAAAATAAAGAATCGATAAGTAAGGAAAAAAAGGAGGTGAATACAGAAAATTGGAGGTCGAGCTGTTAAACATTTGCTATCAATAATTGTTTTTATTCCATTCAATCAAGTCAAATTTAAAATCAAAAAAATATGAACTTTTATCAAAAGGCCAAAGACATTTACGATATGCTAGGTCAAGAGAAAATGCTCGAAGCGTTTGAAAAATACTACCATAAGGATGTTGTAATGGTTGAAGCAACTGGTGAAGCCAGAAGCGGGAAAGACACTAATAGGGAGTTTGAAATAAGTTTCTTGGATTCAATCAAGGAGATGCATGGTTCTGGAGTAAATTCCATAACATCTAATGAAACCGATGGGGTAACAATGGTTGAATCGTGGATGGATATTACATTTAAAGATGGCTCTAGGATGAAGATGGAGGAGGTTGCCGTTCAACGTTGGAAGGGCGATCTGATTATCCATGAACGTTTTTACTATAATGCTGGTAAATGATTGTTGGCATTATTTTATTAAAAACGCACCAAAACTGGTGTGTTTTTAGTTTAATGAAACTCTATTGATTCAAAAAATTATTTATCCATTCGGCTAAAACCAAACTTTGTGTTGATGCCTTTAAACTTTCAATACCAACTTTTACTAACTCTTTCCCTATTCTATTTGTTCTATCCATCATCAATGATTTTACATATTCTGCCGAAAATTCAGGATGTCCCTGAATACCAAGCATTTTATCTCCAATTTGAATGATCCCAACTGGACATATGGGTGATTGGGCCAATATCACGCTGTTTTCAGGCAAAACCTTAATCTGATCCTGACACGACATCAGTAAATTCAGATTAGGAAGAAAAGGTGTCATCCAATTCTCTCTTTTCAAAATTTCAAATTGGTGAACTCCAACACACCAACCCTTTTCTGATTTCTGTACCTTTCCTCCCATCGCTTCACCAAGCATTTGGTGACCAAAGCAAACACCAATACAGTATTTATCTGCAATTGAAATATCTCGTACAAAACTTTTCAGTTGAATAATCCAATCGATATCATCATAAACTGAAAACTTGGAACCAGTAATTATCCAAGCATCACAATAGGAAAGTGATTTTGGGAATTCTCTATCACAAACATTAAAAATCTCAAATTGATTTTGAGGTAATATGGTTTTAAAAAGTTCTGGATATCCGGGAAATTCTTCCTGAATATGATCGCAAACAAGAAGTCCAATATTCATTGTAGTTAAAGCATTAAAGGTGATGTAGGATAAACATCTCTTGGAGTTATCTTTATTGCATTATCAATTTGATGGATTAAATTCTCCATATCCCTTGATAGAGTTCCACTTAGTATTAGGTTATTTGATACATGATTGCTCCTGTATATTGCATTATTCAACTCGGTTAGAGATATGAAAGTTTTAAGTTCCTCAAACAATTCTACAACTGAAAGGGGAATATACTCACCATTAAACCGATTCTGAAAATGATTTAATCCGTAGGGTAAGCTTAAGGTAAGTGTCGAAAGGTATTTTGGGTTAATCATATTGATAACCTTCGCAGAATTAACAGCATGTTGGTTAGAATATTTTTTTCCTCCTAACCCATTTATAATCATTATAGATGTATCAATACCCGCATTATGAGCTTTGAGTATACCTTCTATTGTTGAACTTGATGTCTCGCCTTTATTTATAAGCGTTAGAAGCTCATCATCGCCAGTTTCAATACCAATATAGAGTAATTTTAATCCCAAGCCTTTTAGTTCCTTTAACTCATCATCCGTTTTACTTAAAATATCTTTGGGTAAAGCGTACGATGAGATACGTTGTATTTTTCCAAATTGTCTATTTATCTCAGCTAATATTGGCATTAGAATATTAGCCGAAAGCACAAATGCATTACCATCGGCAAGGAAAATCTTTTTAACACCCGAATAAATTTTTGAAAGTTCCTCAATCTCAGGTTTTAGTTCATCGAGCCTACGAATCTTAAATTTCTTGGAAGTATACATCTCGCAGAATGCACAACGATTCCAAGAACATCCTAATGTTGCTTGTATTATTGCAGAATTAGCCTCGGCAGGTGGGCGAAAAACTGGTTCATTATAGGAAAAGTATGCCATTGAAATGAATAAAAGTTTGATATTAAAAGTCAATAATTCGGTAAATTTTTAACCGATATTTTTAAGTTACTGATTTGGTGTAATTTGGTGCTTTTGAGTTTTGGTGGCTAAAAAATATTAAAAGCCACTAAATCACAAAGTCACAAAAATCCACCAAAAAAATTACCGAATCATTGTAAAATAATGCTAACTCCTGAAGTTATTACAATTATGGAGTTTGCATAATGCAAACTCCATAAAAACAACATTAATCAAATATCAGCAATTACTTTTTAATTTTTTGTTCTTCCTTATTTTTAGGATCTAGCATTTCCAATAATTTCAAACCTAAAATTCCTTCTACTGCCGTTCCATTAGCATTTGTACCGCCAATTAAAACATCAGGTATCAACTTAACATTACCCTTTGCAAGTTCTTCTGTTATTTTGTAGCGTGTAAAATTATCGCCTCCAATTGCCTTAACTGCAAGTTCATAAGACTCTGCTGTTGATTTACCAATAGCCAATATCTTTGTTGCTTCTGCATTACCTGTTAAGGAAATCTGTTCTGCTTGCGCTGATGCTTTTAATTTAATTGCTTCAGATTCTGCCTGAGCCCTAGCCCTTGTTGATTCTGCCTCAGCATGAGCACGCATTTTAGTTGATTCGGCCTCTGCGCTTACTGCTAACTTAACACTACTAGCATCACCTTCCGCTTTTTTAACTGTTGCATTTGCTGTTCTTTCTGCAATTTCAACGCTTTGCTGCGCCTTAACTATATCCTTTTGCATATCGGCAATGGCTGTTTCCTTTTCCATGCCTTGTCTGGTTTCTTGCGCTCTCTTTTGTGTATCGTAGGTGACTTTTTGTTCTTCCGCAATTTTTCTATCCGTTAATGTTTTCATAAGCGTTTCGGGAGGAACAATATCACCAATTAGAGTATCTACGGCATTTACGTTATACTCATCTAATACTTTTTTGATGTGCGCTTTTGCTGAATCCTGACGTTCTTTACGGGTACTTAAAAATGCAATAACATCGCTATCCTGTGCTGAGTTTCTGAAGTAGTTACCAATTGTCGGTTCTAAAACTTGTGAAACGAGGTTAACCATATTTCCAAATCGAGCTATCACTTTTGGAGCCTCAATTGATGGAACGTGAATAATTTGGGCTACATCGAGGTTAAATGGGAAACCATCTTTTGAACGAACTGTAATTGTTGAAAGGTTTTTATCGAGATTATGCGCTTCGCTCCTTGCAGTTGCCCAGTTTAAAACAAGGTTTGTTGTAGGAACCAATTCAACCTTCATTGTGTATTTGTTAATTGGGTATTTACCTGGCCCAAGCGGTTCGAGCCAAACTCCTTTATACCCTTTTTCAACAATATTTCCATGAGTAAAATCAGAACCTGTTAAATCCTTGCCATCTTGCCCAATGTAAGAGATTACAACACCTACGTAACCAATTGGTATTTCGGACATTGGGGTTTCTTCAATTTGAATTGCCCATGGATTAAGGTTATATGAACCTGCAAGGATCACTTGCGGTTGCAAACCTCTATTACCTCCATTTTTAATGAAAGCATCAAAGTCCTGAAAATTATTATGCCCTTCGATTAATTTACCAGCTATTTGTCCTCTTTCAATTGGAAGCCCATCAAGGGTTGTTACAATACCTACCATGCTTTCCTGAATTCTTATCATATCTGTGATTGAAATCTGAAAGAGCATTGTGTTGATACGATAAGAACCAGCAGTAATATATGAAGCTTGCCTTCCTCGCTGACCGCCAGTAGTAAGAAATTTTTCAGCATCTTGAAAATTATCACAATCTACTCGTTGAGCAAGTATATTACCTGTTGGAATCTCATTACCATCTTTTGATAATGCTAGACCAATCTTACCTTCTGGAATAACTGTGAAAGATTCCATGGTAATTTCATACTGCCATACCCATTTCCCAAAATATAATCCTGGAGCAAGAGTTCGTGCCTGAAATCCAGCTTCTCCATTTGTTGCAATTATCCGCCCTCCGGGCAATTCCTTAAATTTACCAAATAACACAAATTTTTTGGTAACCAGACCGATCCTATCCTCAGGTACTATTACCATCCCAAATAATAATCGCGCAATTATTTTTGAAAAAACAATACAAAGGACTATAAAAAAAATCCACCAATACGCTAAAAAGAAATTCTCCATAATTTGTTGATTTTAAATTTGTTTATCTATTCCGTATTTGATTATTCAATGTTTTCAGAGTTACCTATTGTAGCCAACGCCTGTTAATCAGTGCCGTTTCGTCACCTAATAGTAAAGCTAGCAAAAAGCAATGAACTTGCCAAATGCATTATTAATCCTATTAGAATAATTACATTATCTGATACTGCTTTCATTATTTATTGAATCACTCAATGCTATGTTTTACGTCTGTTTTTTTACCCAAAAAGTTTCCAAATGCTATAGCCTTTTCTTCAACTAAATTTTTAATCGATTTGTTTTGTGGTTGAAAAAAGTCTGTTTCTACAATTACTTTATCATTCTTTATTGTTCGTTTCCATAGGCCTAAAACTTGTCCATTAATCACAATAATGGGTCTGAAAATTCCATTATCGGAAACAGCTTTTTTAAAATTTGCCAGAGGGAGCGAAGCACTTCTGTCCTTATAACTGATTAAAAATTCATCAAAAGCAGGTAATAGATATGTAGAATTATTATCACTTTGAGGTACAGAAAACGAATTGGTAAACCAGTATGTTTCCGAGCCTTTTTTCTCCGAAATAAAACCTGCCTTTACCATTTCTAAAGCATTTCTTGCATCGCTAACGGATAAGCCCGACCACCAAACGAAATCTTGTAATGTAGCAGGGCAGCGACTGGTGAAATATCTACTTGCTATTTTTTCTAGCGATTCTTCTCTTGTCTGGCTTTTAGTTTTCGGAACTCTTTCACTGAGCAGGGCGTATGTTTGCTTCTTATCCTTTATTGCTCCGCTACAAACTATACCGTCCAATTCAGCTCTCATCAAAATATGAGACGTTCTATTTTCGTCAGTAGCGATTTTAGCATTTTGAAGTATAGCAACTATCTCTTCCCTTGTTAAATGGTTTCCACCCAACAGTGCTTTTTGAATCAACTCATTGCTTTTATTAATAAGGGATTCGGTAAGTTCCAATCCTTGATGCCTCAATCTCAACGATGCTTTTATTTTAGGTGCTGTTAGCTCAAGCAACCAGTAAATATCCTCTGCCGAAACAAAATGCCAAGTTGGTCTTAGTAAATGTGTTCGGATAATTTCTCCCTGATCAATAGCTTTTTCTATTACTTCATTCGTAGAATTGGAAAGCCGAGCTCCAATAGCCCATTTTACCATAGCGTAATCCTGAGCCTGCATTGCACCCATCCACCCAACAATGTCTTTAACAGTTGTAAATTTTGTTGTTATGATTTGTTGGTTGATAAGTCGAATATTTGAAATGTCGATTAAAGTCATAGCGTATTGTTGACGGTTTAACTTACTTTTATATCTATAAGTTATTATTTTATTGATCTAAGTGTTATTAAGTGAGGTACTTTAATTGTCAATCAAATCCTGGCAAAAAGAATTCAACCTTTCCACAATTCGGGCAACTGTACAAATCAAAGGATTCGCGATACGAAAGCAGATCAAGTAAGCCACCCGAGGCAAGAATACTCGTTCCTTCGTGAAATTTATAATTCCCTTTAAAGTTTAATGAAACGCTGCATCTTAAGCAATTGATCTTTTTTAACCCTGAAGGTTTTTCATCAGCCTCCTGTTTAACTATTGCGAGATTATTACCACAATTGGGGCAAAACTCCGCAGATGATTCAATTTCCTGATTGCACTCTGGACAGATTTGCCTAAAATCGCTACTTTCAAGAACTCTTTCATCATCAAAACTATACTGGCAATTCCAGCATAGGTCAAAATTGTCTTCAACTTCAGCATTGCACTTGGGGCATTTCTTCATATTGAGCTAATTATCTGGTTAGATTTATTGAAAATAATTGTTTCGATTTACGTAATATTTGATCAATTGTAACTATTCGGGTTTATATTTCAGCAAACATTCTTTTGAAAGAATAGATTAAGTCACCTTTCGTTAAGCCCTGCTGAGTTCACGCAAAGTCGCAAAGCACGCCAAGGTAGAAAAAACTAAAGGTTTTTCTCTTTGCGCAGAATCCGTAGATTCAATTTGGTGTGATCCAATCTTAGTATTTCGGTTGAGTTTAACTTTGTTCTTCATCTATTTTACATTCTTTGCGGCTTAGCGACTTTGCGTGAGATTTTTTTATTGCCAAATAGTTTTTTATTTCTTTTCTTTTAAAACATATTTATCAAGAAGCCAACTCTTGTTCCACTTGATATCTCCCATACTATTTGTTATGTAATAAAGCGTTAAGAAGTTTAATTTAATCGCCGTCAAAAATGCTTTATCGGAATAACTTTGGTTTAAATCATCAAAAGGGGAATGATAATATTTCATCAACCACCTGTTTGTTCGCTTTAGCCCATTAATTCTGGGGTCAACGGCAGAGTTTCCGGGTATAATAAATATACTAGGGATTCCTTTTTTGATGAATGAAAATTGGTCTCCCCTTTCAACATAATCCTCTTCAAGCGATTTGCTTGCTGCAATTGTTAAATTCAGATTGCTTGCCGAGTAATCAATTGCATCGGATAAGTTTGAATGCAAATAACCAATGGGAATAATGCCCTTGGTTTCGAACAGATTTGCAATCATATCCAGGTTTAGGTTTGCTACTATTTTGCCGTTTCTAATTTCATTTCTATTGGCATAGTAATGAGAGCCAAGCAAGCCCTCCTCTTCGGCTGTATAACAAATAAAAATAGTAGATCGTTTTGGTTTTACGGGTAACTGACTAAAGGCTTTTCCAATTGTTATTGTGGCTGCAACGCCCGAGGCATTATCCAACATACCGTTGTATATTGAATCGCCTTTAATTTTCTTTCCTATTCCAAGATGATCAAGGTGAGCACCTATAACAACGTATTCATTTTTTAGGATTGAATCGGTGCCAGGTATAATCGAAACCACATTTTTACCATAAACACATTCGATATTTGCAGTGTATGAGCAGCTTATTGTCATGCCCAACTCCTTACTCATATTCTTACCGTTTTCAATACTTTTAAATTCTTTTGAAAAATGAAATCCTTTTAGATCAAAAACATCTTTAATGAAAGATATTTTGGCAAATACGCATAAGTTCAGATCAACATCTGACATTGATCCATGGATTGAAGTATCGGCATAGTAAAGCGTGCTTTTTGATAGATACCCATGAACATACCTAAATATAAGGTTTTGGAATAATCTTCCCTTTGGGTAAAAGAGAATTATACCGCTTGCTCCCTGTTTTTCTGCATTGTGAATTTTCAGCAAAATATCATCGAATGCTCTGTTTTTGATTGATTTCGGCCCCCCAACGGCTACAATAACCGTTTTACCTCTTACATCAACACCCTCATAATCATTAATTTTATCTTCGGGTAAGATATTCCCATACCCAACAAATACAAGACTTTGCTTTTGGTTAAAATTGTTAGATTTTGCACCTACCAAGAAACTTACATTTTTTCCATAAATTCCATTCAACGATTTTGAATTATTTTCAACCTGAAATTTAATAGAAGAGGCTACTATGGAAGGTTTTATAAACAGTATTTTCTGAAAATAAGTGCCAGAATCGCCAAATGGAAGCATTCCGTTTTTCTTAAATTCTTCGGCTACATAATTTGCTGCCATATTTAAACCCTCAGAGCCTACATCACGCCCTTTCAGCCCATCACTTGCAAGATATTTGAGATGTTTAAAGAAGTAACCGTATTCAATACCATTCATTGCTGAAATAGCAGTATCATCCGCTTTCTGGGAGAATGCAGCTAAATATGATAAAAATAGAATTCCGCTGATATATATCTTTTTTAAACTTAGCATCTACGCTTGTGAATTATTGATAATTGGGAATCAATCGCCAAATCTATTATCCCATGTTATAATTTACAATAGTTCGGTACTTTTTTTGGTGTATTTTGGTGATTTCGTGATTTCGTGGCTATTATATTGCCACCAATACACGAAAACACAAAATATCACAAAAACAATATGTTACAAATCAATAATAATGCTTTATTGAACTATTGAATTTATATAAGTACAAAATAATTCGTATTGCTATCCTTTCCTCAATAACTTTGTTACGAGTTGAGATTTTTATTTTTGAATTCCTATTTCTTTTATTACTAATTTATAATTCTCAGCTATTTGCAAGCTTATCCATCCGTAAGTTGTGTCCTGTAATTGGATCATCCGAAAACCCATGTATAGATCTTCTGCATCCCAAAAATTACTGTTTATTCCAATATTATCTGGATCATAGCTACTTAGGTATGTTTGAAGTGATGTAGTAATCCAAATATGTTTATTATCAATTGTATCATTTAGATGTTTTGGCGACATAAATATTTCAATCTTTTTATCTCTAGAAATGCATTCAATTTTGCATCCTTCGGTGGGGGTAACATAACCGATAGGATGACCCATTCCATAAAATGAATAGAAGTCTAAATCTTTACTCCCATTAAAATCAGCATCAATTAGTAGTGTTCCAGAATAACCTGTTGATGGTATTCCATTAACATCATTATTTGCCAACGTTATATGTAAATCAGGTTCATAATCTTTAACTAACATGGTATTATCTTTCTGACCTGCAAGAATAAAACTATTCCTGTGATCCTCCTCGTTTTTTTCGCAACCTGCCAAAGTAATAGCGAAAAGTATTAATAATCCAAGATGTAATATATTTTTCATTCTATTCAGTATAAAGTTTTGTTTTGCAGCAAATTAACATATTAAAAAATGATTGTATTTTGAGATATAAAACATCATTCTATCCTTCGTTATAAAGCTACTTAAAAGCGATGTACTTACCAAACACTCATCATCTCATACTTTTATGGACACTAGTGAAAAATGAAAAGATTTTGGAGTTTGGGTAAACGATAAGGCTATCGCAAAGTGCGATTATTGAGATGCAATGGTATTTTATTTCAGTGCAATTTAGGATTGTTGTTTAGTAATGGGGCTTGATTCATCAAAGGGGAAAGGGAAAAGGGAAAAATGAAAAGGGAAAAGGGAAAAATGGAAAGGGAAAAGGGAAAAATGGAAAGTGATAAGGTTTTGGAGTTAGGATGCACAATAAGGCTATCGCAAAGTGCGATTATTGAGATGCAATGGTATTTTATTTGAGCATGTTTTTACCTTTTATCAAGTTTAATGATTCTGATTTTATCTTAGGATTTTTAGCTCCTTAAAATCTTATCCATTGCTTTACCCTTTGCCAATTCATCAACTAGTTTATCTAGGTAACGAATTTTTTGCATAAGCTCGTCTTCAATTTCTTCAACTCGATAACCACAAATTACGCCCATGATTTTTGAAACATTTGGATTAATCTGCGGTGCTTGGGCGAAGAAGGTTTCAAAATCATTATTCTTATCGATTTGTTGTTGCAATGTTTGTTGATCATATCCTGTTAGCCAAAAAATAATGGCATCTACCTCAGCTTTTGTGCGTCCCTTTTTCTCCGTTTTTTGTATATACAACGGGTATACACTTGCAAAAGAGGTTTTAAATATTTTTGTATTATCCATTTTGCTTGTTATTAATTATCAAGGTTAATTTCCTTTAGTCAGCAACTAGTTAACTTTGTTGTTCTTGCGTTCCTAATGAGTCAACAGCCCAAATACAACCGAGCGTTTTGTGCGAGTTCGGCGGAGCCAATAAATACGCTGTCAGTGCTAGGCTATATTTTCTTGATTTTCTCTGGGTTCTGTCTACAATCAAAGACTGATGCAATTGTGATAAGATTTTCCTTCTTCCAATAAATGATTTTGTAATTGCTTTCAACCAGATATCTAAATTCTTCTGGGTAGTTGCTTAAAAGTTCTTCTTTCGGGCCTGCTGATGGATTGCTTTCTAGGATGGTAACTTTGTCAAGAATTCTATTTATTATCTTTCTTGCAATTCGTGAACTAACCTCTAATGAATAGTAATCAAATATGTCTTTGAGTTGCCTTTCAGACAGTTCAGACCATTCAATCCTTATTTCCATGTCTTCACCTTCTTCTTAAGTTCTTGGTGAGTGATAACTCGACCAGTATCGCAATCACATTTCGCTTGGTCAATCATTTCATGGAATTCGTTCAACGACATGGGTTTTAAGTTTTTTTCATGAGAAACTTTCTTTTCCTGCTTAATGAAAGATTCAATTTTAGTGATTAGACTTTCGTCACTAATACGTAGGAATTCTTCAATTAGAATCAGTTTTCTCGCTTGAATATTCATGTCCTTAGTCTTTCTGCAAATATAAATGTTTTCGAAGGGAAAAGCATCGTCTTGTCGTTTTTTTAGCTTGACGCTAACGGGAAAGTGAAAAGGTTTTGGAGTTGGGGTGCACGATAAGGCTATCGCAAAGTGCGATTATTGAGATGCAATGGTGTTTTATTGGAGCGCATTTTCACTTTTTTATCAAGTTTAATGATTCTGATTTTATCTTAGGATTTTTGGCTCCTTAATATCTTATCCATTGCTTTTCCCTTAGCCAATTCATCAACTAGCTTATCTAAGTAACGAATTTTTTGCATAAGCTCGTCTTCAATTTCTTCAACTCGATAACCACAAATTACGCCCATGATTTTTGAAACATTTGGATTAATCTGCGGTGCTTGGGCGAAGAAGGTTTCAAAATCATTATTCTTATCGATTTGTTGTTGCAATGTTTGTTGATCATATCCTGTTAGCCAAAAAATAATGGCATCTACCTCAGCTTTTGTGCGTCCCTTTTTCTCCGTTTTTTGTATATACAACGGGTATACACTTGCAAAAGAGGTTTTAAATATTTTTGTATTATCCATTTTGCTTGTTATTAATTATCAAGGTTAATTTCCTTTAGTCAGCAACTAGTTAACTTTGTTGTTCTTGCGTTCCTAATGAGTCAACAGCCCAAATACAACCGAGCGTTTTGTGCGAGTTCGGCGGAGCCAATAAATACGCTGTCAGTGCTAGGCTATATTTTCTTGATTTTCTCTGGGTTCTGTCTACAATCAAAGACTGATGCAATTGTGATAAGATTTTCCTTCTTCCAATAAATGATTTTGTAATTGCTTTCAACCAGATATCTAAATTCTTCTGGGTAGTTGCTTAAAAGTTCTTCTTTCGGGCCTGCTGATGGATTGCTTTCTAGGATGGTAACTTTGTCAAGAATTCTATTTATTATCTTTCTTGCAATTCGTGAACTAACCTCTAATGAATAGTAATCAAATATGTCTTTGAGTTGCCTTTCAGACAGTTCAGACCATTCAATCCTTATTTCCATGTCTTCACCTTCTTCTTAAGTTCTTGGTGAGTGATAACTCGACCAGTATCGCAATCACATTTCGCTTGGTCAATCATTTCATGGAATTCGTTCAACGACATGGGTTTTAAGTTTTTTTCATGAGAAACTTTCTTTTCCTGCTTAATGAAAGATTCAATTTTAGTGATTAGACTTTCGTCACTAATACGTAGGAATTCTTCAATTAGAATCAGTTTTCTCGCTTGAATATTCATGTCCTTAGTCTTTCTGCAAATATAAATGTTTTCGAAGGGAAAAGCATCGTCTTGTCGTTTTTTTAGCTTGACGCTAACGGGGGTTCAAAATCCTAATATTAGCGTTGAGTCGGATTTTTAATCCAGCTCAACGTTTGGATTTTATATGTCCGAGTTGACGAGGATAGATGGGGCATTATATCATTTTTAATATATCTGATGCAACCTCATTAATATGAATAAATGTGACTCTATCACCAATTTTCAAGGATAAATCAAAAGACTCAGAAAAATATTCATTTCTTGTTACTAAATCTGAAATAATTACTAAATCTTTGTCAACATCTGTAACAATTCCCTCAAGTCTTAATTCTTTGTTTAAAAAATCAAGTTGATTGCGTGAAATTGTTGTCACTTGAGATATCCACTCCCCAGTTTCCCTATCTCGACTAGTACAGATTTTCCTAGTATCCTTTAAATAATGAGTTTGAACATCCATTAATATACAAAAAGGATATGTAAATTCATATGTTGAACCTCTACTTCCTGCACCAACTTCTGCTAATTTTACAATATTAAACTCTTCGTTCTTAGCATGAAGAGAAGAAACTAAACTAGTTAGATTTGGTAATCTAAATCGGTAAGTTATTTGTTTTTTACATGCTTTTGCTAATGAATTAGCTATTTCTCTTTCCGACAAATCATAACTTGACAAAAGATTTTGTGAAAAATCTTTTATGATACAAATAATATCACTCTTATTATATAATCTATTTTTTGAATAACTTGTCGAAGTAATACACTTATCCATTAGACTTGCAAATCTACGAGAGGAACCATCTGAAGCATAAATCAGCTGTTCCAAAGCGTCATGTTCTAAACCTCCATTTATTTCAATTATATCAGAAATTTTAGTTGGTTCAATCTTGTTAATTGATACTACTTTTAAGTAATTATTAACTAACTCAATACAATACTTTCGATAAGCTTCATAATCATCACTAGTTTTTACATTGTAATCAAGGTTAACAATAGAGCCAAACCTATCCTCATTTAGAATATCTGAAATATCATTAGGATAAACAGCTATTCTAGTAAAATAAGGACCACTATTTCTTATAGAATTCATCCAACGCAAAAAACCACTTTCAGAATCATGAAAGAATTCTCTAGGAAAAACAGGAGCAACTTCATCAATTAATAATAAAACATGAGTAAAATAGTTAGACATATTTTCCTTCAGTGCTACACCAAGCTTCCAGATAATACTTCCTTCCTGATTTGATAAGACTTTCAACTTTTGTTTGACACGAAATAAGGCATTTCTAAATTCTGCAGATTTTAATTCTTTATCTTTTATTTCTAAAGCAGATAAGGTCGATTCAAAAATTAATTTTTCAGCAGATTCAATTATTGTACTTATTGCACTTTTCCATTCAGAACTATGAATTAATGTGAAATTTACAAGTACGGGAAATGATTCACTAACTTTTTTGTCTTTTACATTGATATCAAATGTATAATTGCCAAATACATTTAAATATCTTAATAGCATTGTTTTGCCAGAACCTCTACTTCCTCTAATTATTGCATCACCTGTGGGTCTAACCGCACCCTTATTTCTACCCTCACTAGAAACAAACAACTGAATTATTTGATTTGTTGAGATTTTTTCTGCATTATTAAAAGTAAAGGGATTTCGTTTAATTTTGAATTTTTCAATTAAAGTCAAATCCTCCATACTATTAGAAGAAAATGTATCAAAATTAATGATGTAAGGCAAATCAAATACGCTTGGATTTAATTCAAGTGAATTATCCTCAGTCCAAGCTCCTAAACCCAGTTTGCCACGTTTATTAGGGCTATAAGCTCTCCAATATGATTCAAGTTTTTTATTATGCGAATCCAAAATGTGAATAGTATATTGATTTTGAATTCCATCAGTCCGTTGACTTCTATCAACTCCAGCAGACCCTGAACCGGAATATATAATAACTTTACCATCATGTTTAACCTCTTGACACCTATTTTCATGGATATGACCAGTAAATAATATGTTATAACCATTTTCAATTAAAATAGTCTCAATCTCGTAAGAATTATTAATAATTGAATTTGATTCCTTTCCATTTTGCTCTATCCTATGATGACATATACATATTTTTGTATAATCATCATTTCCATTGCCAAGTTTCCTAACAATACTATTAACAAGCTTCTCTGAATCTACATATCCACAATGATTTAAATGGTCTTCCTTTTCACAACTGTTTATGAACAAAAACTCAATTCCTAATCTATGATCAAAGAACCGATTATAAAACTCGGGACTTATCCTAGAGTATTTATTACATGTATTATATGCAAACTTATTATAATTACTATACTTCAGATTAACATCGCCAACATCTGATGATATCTCTGCTAATTTCCAATTAATATCATGATTCCCTGGTACACTTAAAACAGAGTCTTTGTCAATAGATATTTTTCGTGCTAAATTATTGATAACATTCTCAGCGTCTAAAAATTCATCTGCATGCGCAGTTTCAGTTATATCACCTGTTAACAAAATATAAATTGGCAAAAACTGAAATTTATCCGCCATAAAATTGATATCATTTGCAATCGATTCATAAATTTTAGAAGGATTTCCAAAACGATGTTTTGCTCCAAATTGCAAATCTGACAATTGAATAATTCCGTATCGTATCATATTTTACTTTTTATCAAGGTAGTGTTTTATTGCCTTGCGCATAACTTAATAGGGTTTTATCCCCTGTTTTCCATAACAAAATTAGCAAAAAACATGAATGCCCAAAATTGGAAAGATCCAATAATTGAAATCCTTATAATCAAATATAACTCTTTTTATAAATTATCATTGGGCTATACTTTAGAATTATAGAACAACCCATTGTCCTATTCTATAATTCACTTTTATATTATTTCTCCAGTTTGGATTGGGAATTATTGTAGCATCCAATTTTCTTGCTTCTCTGTGTCGTTATTTTAAATATTTACATATATTTACGAAACTAATCTTCAAGTATGAATCGTTGGCAGCTTAAATTTAAGATTAAAATTAACCGCACCTGCCTCTGCGTTCGCTAATTGGATATTATCCCAATATCCCTATTTTCAATATTTTAAATTTCATTTTTCATTATTGATGCCCGCTGTTAAGCATTTTAACAGTTTGGTTTTATACGATAATTCAATTATTACATTCTATAATCATCTAAAATAAACATAATATGACATTAGTTATCAATGGAGCAAACCTCAAGATTGAGGATGTTGTAAGAGTTGCTCGTTTCAACGAGAAGGTGGAGTTACACCCCGAGGCAGTTGCGAAAATTAATAAGTGCCGTGCAATGCTCGATAAAAAGATTGCTGCACACGAGATTATGTACGGTATTAATACTGGTATTGGTGAATTCTCCGAGATTGTTTTAAATGATGATCAGGTTCAGGATTTTCAAAAATATCTGGTTTATAACCATGCTGCAGGTATTGGAAATGCAATGCCATTGGATCATGTAAGGGGAGCAATGTTAGGTAGAATCAATGTTCATGCTCATGGGAACTCAGGTTGCCGCATTGAAATCACCCAAACATTGGTTGAAATGCTTAATAAAGGGGTTACCCCTTATGTTTGCGAAAAGGGTTCAGTGGGTGCTTGTGGCGATTTAGCTCCAATGTCGCAAATTGCGTTACTTTTAATGGGCGAAGGTCATGCTTTCTATAAAGGGGAAAAATTGGAGGGTAAAGAGGCTATGAAGCGCGCTGGCATAACTGTTCCAGGGCTTCATGCAAGGGATGGTCTTGCTGCTATTAATGGCTCAAATGTACTTACAGCCATGAGCGCATTGATGGTTTACGATACAAATCGATTACTTAAACATGCCGAGATTGCTTGCGCTATGTCGTTAGAGGCATTAAAGGCTAACCTAAAACCCTATCATCCAAAAATTCTTGAGGTAAGAGGATTCCCAGGTGGTATGCGTAGCGCAGCTGCAATCCGTAAGGTTACAAAGGGTGGCGATTTATCGGAAGGTAAGCTAAAAACCAAGGTACAGGATGCGTATTCAATGCGTTCGACCCCACAGGTTATTGGTGCTGCTCATGATGCGCTGAAATATGCCCGTGAACAGGTGGAAACCGAATTGAATGGTGTTGGCGATAACCCTATTTTCTTTGCTGATGAGAATCTTGCTCTATCAGGAGCAAATTTCCAAGGTTCACCAATCTCATTACCAATGGACTTAGTTGGTGCTGCTGTTACAATGGTTTGCGTTCTATCTGAGCGTAGGATGAACCGCCTGAATAATCCAGCATTAAGCGTTGGCTTACCTCCATTCCTAACCAAAGATCCTGGAATGTTCTCGGGTTTAATGCTAAGCCAATATACTGCTGATATGCAGATTGTAGAGCAAAGAATTCTTTGTATGCCAGCTTCAATCCAATCAATCCCTGCCGCTGCGGATCAGGAAGATTTTGTATCCATGGGTATGAATACTGCGCTTAAGAATTTCCAAATTCTTGATAACGCTTATGGTATTCTTGGTATTGAGTTTATGGCTGCTGCACAGGCACTCGATCTTCGTGGATTAATTGAAACACCTTACAAATACGGTATCGGAACTCAAAAGGCAAAGGATACTATTCGTAAACATGTGAAATTCCTCGATATAGACCGCCCTCTATACCCAGATCATAATGCGATGAAAGAGCTTGTAAAAACAGGTGAAATCCTAGAGGAAGTTGAAAAGGAGATTGGAAGTTTGGAATAAAACTTTTAATCAATAATTAACGTGTTTTCGATATAATTTTTAACACAGAGATTTTAAGTTTTGGATCTAACAAAATGGTTGTTTTAATAAGATACAGACTTGCCATAATAATGTTTATTGATATTGAGAAGCACTGCTTGTCCCGATGAAATCGGGAGAGAACGCTGAGGTTTGTTGATTCTGCATAAATGCAAAATCGACAATGCACTTTAAACCCTCATTTTTCAATGTAACTCCTTGTTTCGAACTAACGTTAATTAATAAAAAAACCCCTCTCTAATTAAATCAGAGAGGGGTTTTATGTAAATTATTGAAATTACTCTTTAACTACTTCAATCTCTCCAATTTTTAGCTTCTTAAGAACTGGTACTTGAGTTTTTGCATCACCAGCAATCACATAGTACATCTTATCGGGGTTAAGATATTTCTGGGCTAGCGCTTTTAGCTTATCATTTGTCATGCCAGTTATTATCTCCTCCTCCTGCTTTACATAATCCTTTGGTTTATTATAGGAGCTTATATCCTGTAACATGCCAATTAATGACCATAAGGTTTCAAAGCGAAGGGCATTCGATTTTAGAAGAGCATTCTTTGTAAATTGAAGCTCTTCATCGGTAATACCATCACGATATTTAGTCATAATATCTTTAAAAATATCTACAGACTCAGCAGTTGCAGAAGATCTAACGCTTGCGTTTGCAGTAAATGATCCCGTAAATTCATTCCCATTGAAATAAGTTCTTGCACCATAAGTAAAACCTTTCTCTTCGCGCAATACCATGTTCACTTTTCCGTTGAATGAACCACCCAACTTATAGTTCATAACCTGTAAGGGGTAGTAATCTGGGTTTGTTGCTGATAATGAAAGATTACCAATGTTAATTACGGATTGGAATGCACCTGGAATATCAACAATATAAATCTTTGATTTTTCAAGTTGTGCGGGATACTGGTATTCAGGGAACTTAACATCTTTAGAAAGCCATTTATTCCCAAGATCAGCCAATGCATTCATAACCTGATCCTGTTTAATACTACCAACAATATGGAAATTAGAAATAGAAGGGGTAAAATAGCTATTGTAGTACTCTTTTAAATCGTCTAATGTAATACTGGAAACTGATGATTCAGTTCCAGTTATTGGAATTGAAAGAATATTACCAGATCCATAAATCAACTTATCAAACTCAAATGCTGCAAGGAAATTTGGATTCGCTTTATTCCTTTTTATCCTATTTAAAATATTGATTTTTGCTAAATTGAATTCCACAGAATCCCAACGTGGTTCAAGAAGCATTTCTTGAACAATAGCCAATGTCTTCTCAAAGTTTCTTGAAAGAGTATTAACATTAATGGATATATTAGTATAATCAACACTAACCCAAATGCTAGCTCCAAGCATTTTAATCTCTTCCTCCAGCTGCTCTGGTGTTTTATTTTTTGTGCCCTGATTAATAACTTTTGTCAATACGTAGGCTAAGCCTGATTTTTCGAGTTTATCGAGATAGTGGCCTCCATTAACAACGATATTAAATTGTACCAAAGGAAGTTCGTTCTGTTCAATCCCATAAACCTTCATCCCATTTGCAAGTTTACCATCCCAAATAGTTGGAATATTGAGTTTTGGATCCTCACCAAAAGCGGGACTTACAGAACGATCGAAGCTAGTTTTGGTTTTTTCTATTTTCTCTTCGGTAGTATCAGCAACTTTTACTTCAGTTGCATTTGTGATATCCTCTTCAACAACGCTGGCTTTTATCGAACCTTCAACGGCTAACTCAGGTTGTCCTTTAGGAACAAAACTTGTTTCAACAAAAGGTTTTCCTTTTATATAAGTGTTGTAAACCCTAATTATATCATCCTTTGAAACAGATTTAAGGTTTTTTAAATCGGCTTTATAGAATGAAGGATCACTCGTATATTCATTATAAATTGCTAATTTGAATGATTTCTCAAGTACACTCGAAATTTCGTTGTAGAAATCGGTCTCAAGGCTTGCTTTTACCCTTTCAATATCATTATCCGTAATTCCATCCTTTTCAAACATTTCGAATGATTCAAAAACAGCTTTTTCAACATCTCCTAGCTTGATGTTTGGGAATGCGGTAATTGCAACCTGAAATTCACCCGCGAGTTCCTGACTAGTGTTATAAGTTGGGGTTGATGAAGCGAACTGTTTTTCCTTAACTATAATCTTATACATTGGTGATTTTTTTCCCTCAGAGAGAAGCTGTGCAAGGTATTGTAGGGCATAAGAATCCTTATTATACTGAGGAACTGTTGGCCAAACCATTGTTAGCTGAGATGCTTTAGCAAAATTATCCTCATGGAACAATTTCTTAGTTTCAGCTAACGTTACTGGCATAGGTTTAGGGCTCTCTAAATCATTCCCCTTAGGTATTTCACCAAAATACTTATCTATTAATTTTTTGGCCTCTACAACATCAAAATCACCCGCTAATACTATTGTAGCATTATTCGGTATGTAAAATTTATTATGAAATTCTTTAACATCCTCAACAGTAGCATTAAATAGATCCTGCATTTCGCCTATCACCTGCCAATTATAGGGATGTCCTTCGGGGTAAAGGGTTTTACCAATCACCCAACCTGTATGTCCGTATGGTTGATTATCAACCCTCTCTCGCTTTTCGTTTTGAACAACATTTTGCTGATTAACAAATGCCTTTTTGGTAACTGTATTAGTCAAATAGCCCATCCGATCGGATTCGAGCCAAAGAATTGTTTCAAGGGCATTTTTGGGTACTACCTCAAAGTAGGTTGTTCCATCATTTCCAGTACCACCGTTCAATTCACCACCTGCGTTTTGTATTATTTTGAAAAACTGGTCTTCGGGCACATTTTCCGATTGCTGAAACATCATGTGCTCAAAAAGATGTGCAAATCCGGTATGACCCATTTTTTCACGATTCGATCCAACATGGTATTGCACAGCAAATGCTACAATTGGATCCGATTTATCGGTATGAAGGATTACATCAAGACCATTCGGTAAAGTGTATTTTTCATACTCTATTTTTAGATCCTGTTTTTTATCGTTGGAACAGGACATAACCAGAACAAATACTGCTGGCAGTAATAAGCTAAAATATTTTCTCACTTGAGTAAAATTAAATTAAACAATTAACAAATTGCAAGTTACAAATCAAAGAGTATAGTTACTAATATTAATATTATGGATCACCTAAAAAAAATAGAATTTTTGAGTTCATAAACTCATTTCAATACTTTTTCAGTTAGTCTACAAAAATGGATGTTTCATCCAATTTAATTCAAAATATTTAATAAAGTTATTACAAAGAAATTTATTTTCATAGAAAACTGATATTTTTGAGAATTAAAAATAATAATTGTTTCATTATCAAATAAAAAATTGGAATTGAAGTTAATTCGCTTTTTAACTCAAAACCAATAATTGAAATGCGCCTTTAAATATAATAAAAATGTCTGTTCCATATAATAAAACATTTGAACAAGTTGTAAAATCGAAAAGATCATTACCAAATTTTTCAAATGAAATTCCACCTATCGATTTATTAAATGAAATAGTTAAATCCTGTATTCATGCACCATATGCTGGAGCCTTAGGAATGCCACTTAATGAGGTAAGAAAGATTTATATCTTCAAGCAAGGAACTGAATCAATGACAATTGCAAGAGATATTCTGCTTTCAGAAATAAAGAAAAATTCTAGAAAAATTTATGCTATTTTAAAATTTTTACCATTTCTTAGAAAGAAGGCAAAACCTTTTGCATATAGACTTAGAGTGTTTTCACCAAAAGGAATCCCTTTACTTTTTGAAGCACCATTTTTTATTGTTATTGCAGAAAAAAAGGGATTTCCTATGGTTAACGAAGAATCATTAACTCATGCTTTGCAAAACATGTGGTTAACTGCTACTAATCTTGGGTTAGAATTTCAGCTTATTACAGCAATTCCGCACATGGCAAACAATAAACAATTTCTTAAACTTCTGAAGTTAAAGAAAGGCGATTATGCTTTAGACGGTTGCGTAGTTGGTTACCCGTATAACCATGCGAAAGAAAGTAAGGATTATGAATTTGAAAAATTCGTAACTTGGGTCGAATAAATATCTTCATCAAAATGTTGTTACATAAGAGATATAACAGACGGGTTAACCCGTCTGTTAATATATCAGTTGCTGATTTCCTATCTTTCATTTGATATTATAATCGATATAAAATTTCACTTGAAATTAAACGCAAGGCAAAAAAATTACTCTAATTTACCAAACTAGCAACTTGTAACCAGTAACTAGCAACTTAGTTTGATTATTACAATTACACTAGTTATGAATTAGCATCCGATTCAGTATAAACTTGTAAAAATTATGAAGAAAATCTCATTGTATTTTATTCTATTAGGTACTTTCCTATGTTTTGGTCAGCAAAAACTTTTTGCACAAATTGAATACAATCAGCAGTGGCCAAGTTTCCGAGGCCCTTGGGCATGTGGGTATATTGAAAATGCTAAAACACCAACTACATGGAGTGTTGATAGTTCAAAGAATATCAAGTGGAAGACCCCAATCCCTGGATTAGGTCACTCCTGCCCTACCATTTGGGATAATTACATCTTTATAACTACGGCAAGTAGCGAAAAGCAGAATGAGTCGCTTAAAGTTGGACTCTATGGCGATATTGATATGGCAGATGATAACGGTGTTCTGGAGTTTAAGGTTTACTGCCTCGATAAAAATACTGGATCGATTATCTGGGAAAGGATTACCCATAAAGGCATTCCAAAATCGAAGCGACATACAAAATCATCTCAGGCTAACTGTACACCTTCAACAGATGGAAAGCATCTGGTTGTGCTATTCGGCTCCGAGGGGTTATACTGCTACGATTTGAAAGGTAATTTGCTATGGCAAAAAGACCTTGGGATAATGAATCCAGGTCCAGGTGAACCGGGTGTTGAGTGGGGACAAGCAAGCTCACCGATTATCTTTAAAAACTACGTTATTATTCAATGTGATAAAAATGTTGATTCGTACCTCACTGCATTCAATGTTGAGAATGGAAAAGAGATTTGGCGTACCACACGCGATGAGGTCTCAACATGGGGAACACCTACCATATATACAAAGGATGGTAAATCGCAGGTAATCGTTAACGGCTACAAGTACATGGGTGGGTATGAGCTGGAAACAGGAAAAGAGATTTGGAAGATGAGTGGCGGTGGCGATGTCCCTTCTACAACCCCCGTTGTTGCTCACGATCTTATTTTCATTTGCAATGCCCATGGGAAATTCTCCCCTATTTATGCCGTTAAACCTGATGCTACTGGCGATATTACACTTGCACCAGATAGCACCAAAAACAGCTACATTGTATGGAGCATAAAACGAGGCGGTGCATATATGGTTAGCCCTTTGATTTATGGCGATTACCTATACAATCTCCGCAACAATGGCGAACTTACCTGCTTTAATGCAAAAACTGGCGAGCTAAAATATAAAGAGAATCTAAAAGATGCCTTTACCGCATCGGGCATTGCGGCTGATGGCAAAATATACTACTCATCGGAGAATGGATCTATCTATGTTATTAAAGCAGGAGTAGAATTTAAGCTGCTAGCAAAAAATGAGATGAAAGATGTATGCATGGCAAGTCCCGCAATATCTGGAAACGCTTTATTTTTTAGAACGCAACACTATTTGATAGCAATAGAGTGATGAATATCATAATAATAGGACATTTATTTATGGCGATAAACTTTATTTTTACAACGTGTCAAAAATCTAATTCATTAACTTGTATACTTTAAATCTATGAAACACTTTAAAAGCATCATTCTTGTAAGTATTGCCTATGCAATTGGAACTATTTCATGTTCTGTTGATCAATCTAAAAAGCAACATCCGATTTATGACAGAACTCAAATTGTAACCCAAGCCGATTCGGCACTAAATCTTCTAATTGCGGGTAATAATCGCTTTGTATCAGATTCAGCATTTGATGATAATATTGGTAAAACTAAGCGAGAATTATTAAAGAGTAAAGGTCAAAAACCTTTTGCAGTAATTGTTACTTGCTCCGACTCGCGGGTCGCTCCCGAGCTTCTATTCGATCAAGGTTTAGGCGATTTATTTGTAATTCGTGTTGCTGGTAATGTTTTAGATTCTGTGGGAATAGGTAGCATTCAGTATGCAGTTGAGCATCTTCATGTTCCTTTAGTTGTAATTCTTGGACATGAAAGTTGCGGAGCTGTTGCCGCAGCAGTTAAAGGGGGTGAACTACCCGGTTCATTGCCAGCAATAGGGAAAAGAATTGAACCAAGTATTGAGATAGTTAAAGGTACAGGCGCAAAAGATGATATAACCGATAAGGTTATCGATCAAAATGTTCTTGAAAACGTTTCAATTCTTGAGAAGGACAAATTAATTGAGGAGCTTATAAAAACATCCAAGGTTAAAGTTATAGGTGCCAAATATCACCTTGAAACTGGGCTTGTGACCTATTTCTAAGAACATCCTTAAATCAAACAAAAGAGGCTGCTAATTAGCAGTCTTTTTTGTTTAGAAGTGGTTTAACCGTAAAATTATAATATTCCCTAGGACTCAGTATTATTTTATATAGATGGAATAAATTGTTTTGATTGCATGTATAAACTCAGTACACATACATATACCCCCTATCGCAAATTGCGATAGTATACTTGGTTGTGGTTTAGGGTTTGATACTTCCTTCTTTGAAGGGTATTAGCCTTATCAAGCGGGGTGTTATGAATTCAAACTTTTTAATTCTATTTATCGTCAATAAATAGTTCCGTAGGAACGAAATATTTGTAGAAAATAGATAATGTATAATTCTAAGCTTCGTAGGAGCGACATATGCGTTGATTTATATGTCGCTCCTACGGAGCTTAAATACATAATGTGGTTCTTTTCTACCAATATTACGCAACTACGTTGCTATAAAAGGACGAACATTTTTTTTGAATAGGCTATCATTTTTTAACACTCCACCCGGCAGAGTTTCCCAATGCGCATGACCTTTCAGAGTCTAAAAGACCTGAAAGAGCCTGGTAAGGATAAAAGTGTATGGAAGTACCAGCCAAACGCCAGCAGGTTCTTCGAACTCTACTGGGTTTTCCAAGGTGCAAGACCTTCCAGAGTCGATAGACCTGAAAGCGTCTCAACTAAAACACAAAGGCCGCAAAGTAAAAATACTTTGCGGCCTTTGCGTTTCCTCCTTAGCGTTCTTTGTGTGAAACCCTCTCTACCCGTAAATCTCCCTCTTTGCAGCTTTTAGGGTATTCTTCAGTAACGATATTATTGTTAAAAGCCCTACACCACCAGGAACGGGTGTGATGTAGCTGCACTTGGGTGCAACCTCATCGAACTTAACATCGCCTAGTAGCTTCCAGCCGCTCTTGGTTTTATCGGATTTAAAGCGGTTGATACCAACATCAATAACAACGGCTCCTTCCTTAACCATATCGGCTGTAACGTATTCGGCTTGCCCAAGGGCAACTATAAGGATATCGGCTGTTCGGGTAATTTCGGGGATATTCTTTGTGCGGCTATGGCAAACGGTTACTGTGCAATCGCCCGGATAACCTTTTAATGATAGTAGGTTTGATATAGGACGACCAACAATATTGCTCCTGCCCAGCACTACGCAATGTTTTCCGGATGTTTCAATTTTATATCTACGCAGTAATTCAACTATACCATCGGGTGTAGCGGAGATGTATGCTGGCATTCCAATGGTCATTCTTCCAACATTCAAGGGATGAAAGCCATCAACATCTTTTTTAGGATCAATGGCTTCGGTTACCTTTTGCTCGGAGATATGCTTTGGTAATGGCATTTGAACAATAAAGCCATCGATTTCAGGGTTATTATTGAGCTTGTTTATCTCTTCCAGTAATTGAGCTTCGGTAATAGTATCCTCGAAACGAAGTACTGTTGAACGGAAACCAACCTGATTGCAGGATTTCTCCTTATTTCCAACATAAGTTTCGCTACCACCATCGTGTCCAACTAGGATTGCCGCTAAATGGGGAACTTTTCCTCCTTGTTTTTTGATGTTCTCAACCTCTTGGGAAATCTCAGCCTTCATTTGCTCGGAGATTACCTTTCCATCAAGTAGTATCATAATTAAAGTGAAAATTTAAAAGTGAAAAATGAAAAGTGGATGGATTCTCTTATAATACAAAAAGTGTTCTTGAATTTAATCGCAAATTGCAATAATTTGTAAAACAATTCCTTTAATTTTTAACTTTTCACTTTCCTCTTATCACTTATTATTGCTAATAGTGTTCCTAAATTTAATCGCAAACTGCGATAATTTGACTTTGAACTCCAGTCTTCTGTCATCGGACTTCCGTCTTCCAACTTCCCCCTATCTCCTAGGCATATTCGCCATCATTCTAGAAAGATTCTTACCGCCACCACTACCCGATACCATCTTCATCATCTTGCGCATATCGTCAAATTGCTTTATAAGCTTGTTGACTTCCTGAATTGATGTACCGCTACCATCGGCTATTCGCTTACGACGACCACCATTCATAACCGAAGGATCTTCCCTTTCTAAAGGTGTCATGGAGTGGATTATGGCTTCAATATTTTTAAATGCGTTATCATCAATATCAACATCCTTAATGGCTTTGCCCATACCGGGAATCATCCCTGCAAGATCCTTAAGGTTACCCATTTTTTTAATTTGTCCAATCTGATCGAGGAAGTCGTTATAGTTGAATTTATCCTTTGCAATCTTTTTATGAAGTTCACGGGCTTGCTCAGTATCATACTGTTCCTGTGCACGTTCAACCAACGAAACGATATCGCCCATGCCAAGGATACGGTCGGCCATACGTTCGGGGTGGAAAACGTCCAAGGCTTCCATTTTCTCGCCAGTGCTAACAAACTTAATGGGTTTGTCGACAACTGAACGGATTGAAAGGGCTGCTCCACCGCGGGTATCACCATCGAGCTTAGTAAGTACAACACCGTTGAAGTTGAGCCTATCGTTAAATTCCTTGGCTGTATTAACGGCATCCTGACCTGTCATTGAGTCAACAACGAAGAGTATTTCCTGAGGATCAACTGCCTTTTTGATTGCAGCAACCTCTTTCATCATCTCCTCATCAACGGCTAAACGACCAGCGGTATCGATAATTACAACGTCTCTGCCCGATGCTTTGGCCTGTTTAACTGCATCTTTTGCAATTGCAACAGGATCAGTACTTCCTGCTACTGTGAATACAGGAACTCCAATTTGATTTCCTAAAACTATAAGCTGTTCGATAGCCGCAGGACGATAAACGTCGCCCGCAACCAGCAAAGGTGCTCTACCCTTTTTGGTTTTAAGGTATGTTGCAAGCTTACCCGAGAATGTTGTTTTACCCGAACCTTGTAAACCTGCAATTAGGATGATTGTTGGGCTACCGCCTAAATTGATATCGGTAGCTTTTCCACCCATGAGCTCGGTAAGCTCATCGTGTACAATCTTAATCATCATTTGACCCGGCTTAACGGAGTTAAGCACGTTTTGACCTAATGCTTTGCGCTTTACCTCATCGGTAAAGGTTTTGGCAATTTTGTAGTTAACGTCGGCATCGAGCAGGGCTTTACGTACCTCCTTAAGGGTTTCGGCTACGTTAATCTCAGAAATTTTTCCTTCACCCTTTAATAGCTTAAAGGATCTTTCAAGTTTTTCGGATAAATTCTCAAACATATCTTGTAGAAATAGTTGACAGTTAACAGTTTTCAGCTATTTATTTCGATAGCTTTTAACTTTTCATTTATAGATTTTCATTTTCAGTCTGCAAACTTAATCAAAATGGCTGCCTTTTCAAATGGGATTTTGTCAAATTTAATGAGGGGGGTATTTAACTTAAGTTGCTAGTTGCTAGAGACAAGTTGCTAGTTTATTGTTTTACAGCATCTTATTCATTATGGATTTCACCCTGTTTCAAAGAGATTAAGATTTATTTCAATATAATTATTAAATAAATAACTAGAAATCAGCAACAAGTATCTAGGAACTTTAATTATCTACTTCCTGCAAATTACCTGTATAAGCTTAATTGGTTCTTGGGCATCCATAAATTTTACGGGTTCTTCGATATCTTTAAATTCATCTATTCCAAAATCTGCAAATTCTTTTGAAACCGATTCGGAATCATAAAAGTATACTTTAACTCCCTTTGAAATCTCATATCGATCTTTACTTAAGTACTTTCCACCTCCATACATGCTCATTTGCTTTGATGCAACTAAAAAGAACATAATCCCTCCCTCTTTCAATTGATTCCAGCATGATTCTAGAAATTTTCGCCTTTCATTTTTATTGAGTAGATGGATTAGCGCATAGCAGAAAATTCCTTCGTATAACTCATTATCAAATGGCATGGATGTTACAGAGCCATGGTGTGTTGTACAGTTTATCCCATTGGTTTTAGCTAAAACTATAGCAGAATGCGATAGTTCAATGCCTGTTACGCTAAATGCGTTATCGCAGAATAGCTTGGCATTACGACCATAGCCAAAACCGGGTATTAATATCTTATTTATTTTGTTTGATTTGAATAGATCCACTGCAACCATTGCGGAGTCTGATGGTTCAAATTTCCACATTGCGCCTTCGTTCTTAAATCGCGATTCCCAGTATTCCATGGTTTTAGTTTATAAAGAGAATCGACTATCCTATAAATATTGAACCAGCAACAGCCACTCCAATGCCTAAAATTGCAGAAAAAATGGACATTGGAATAAGTGCTTTTTTATCTTTAGCCAAGACTATAATCATAATTGGTATTACCGATAGTTCGCCAATTATTAAGCCCTTTAGCCATGGTTGAATTTCCCAGTGAACGAATGGAATTATCAATCCCAGTACAACCCAATGAACAAAGGCCGACCAACAAGCGGTTTTATCTAATTTCTGAATAATCATGGGTGTAACATCAATTAACCCGGCTATAATGCCTATGAGCAAGGCAATTAGTATTTTTTCCATAAATGGTTTATTATATTTTTATAGGGTAAAGTTAGGGATTATTGGTTAGAAATCTTACTCACCCCTGACCCCTCTCTCTGGGCAAGAGAGAGGGGAACGAAGTAACCAGCAGCATTCCAATTCTCCATTTTTCTCCATTTCTATATTCTATTACTTTTAGAATATTTAATGAATTGTTTCCCAAACTTACTCTCCCCCAGCCCCATCCGGCTGAAGCAAAACTATCTTCCGGCTCATCATTACCCGAAAATTATGTTTTGTCAACTCAGCTTAGGGTTAGAAAATTCTGTCAACTTTTTTTAGGACGATACACTCTCTTGATCACCATCTTCCTCCCCCTCTCTATCCTACAAGTAGTAAATAGTAACTAACAAACCTCAAATAAATATATAATGTTATTTTCGAGGATAGAGAGGGGGCCGGGGGGTGAGTCTCTTTTATCCAAACTTACTCTCCCCCAGCCCCTCTCTCTGAGCAAGAGAGAGGGGAGTGAAGTAACCAGCAGCATTCTAACTCACCATTTTCCTTCATTTCTATATTCGATAGTTTGTAAATGAAAAAAACATTCGCTCAAGAAATGCGTAATCATAACTTCAAGAATAGAGAGGGGTCGAGGGGTGAGTTTTTTTTATTTATATTTTCATTATCTTGCATTTTAAATGTCTTAATTATGTTTATACCTTCTACCATTGTTCAAATAGCAAGAGAATTAAGAAGAAATCAAACTCCCGAAGAGGAAATACTATGGCAAGCCTTACGAAATCGTAAGTTGGGTGGTTTTAAATTCCTTCGACAACACCCTATAGTTTATGACAAAAATAACCCGCTCCCTGGTTTTATTGTTGCCGATTTCTATTGTGCCGAAAAACAGCTAATCCTTGAACTGGATGGTAAAATTCACGATTACCAAAAAGATCATGATCAAAAAAGGGATTTCATAATGGAAACTAAAGGCTATTGGGTAATTCGTATCAAGAATGAGGAGGTGGACAATTTAGATCAATTATTAGAAAAGATTCGTAATGTGTTAGAATAGTGGTTTTCGGTTAACTTACTCACCCCCAACCTCTCTCTCTGGGCAAGAGAGAGGGGAGTGAAGTAACCAGCAGCATTCTAATACCATCTTGAAATATAAAATAGTCCAATATATTTAATGTCGTTTTTTTTTGTATATTTGGACTATAATATAATTCAAATATGTCAGCACCCAAAGTCGTTCATATTGGCGAAAGCCTTCAATACCTGAGGGGTCTTTTAAAAAAGACCACCCCCTTTATGGCTCCGCGGGTTAGGATGCTTATCGAGATGAAAAAGGCGCAGGATGTGGGTGTGTCTAAGCGGGCACTGGCTGAGCTGGTGGGCGTAAATCACAACAGCATCCAAGCATGGCGGAATCTATACCTGTCAGGAGGGGTAGCGCTTCTGATGACTCACAAGAAAACGGGCTATAAGCCGACCAAGATTTCAAAGCAGGAGCATGCAGCCCTTGATCGCAAGCTCAGAGACCCACAGAGCGGCATTCGGGGGTACACGGAGCTGATGCGCTGGCTTGAGCAGGAGTTTCATCGGAGCGTTAGCTACAATACCCTCTACAAATACTGCGTACGCGAGTTCGGCTCATCCGTCAAGGTTGCTCGCAAGAGCCATATCAGAAAGGATGCTGCGGCTGTTGAGGTTTTTAAAAAAACTTCGCTAAAACCTGCCGCCATGCGATTGCCAGCAAAGGGGGGCGGTTCGAGAGGGTGAACCTTTTCTTCCAGGATGAAAGTCGCTTTGGCCTATTCACCAGGAATGGTAAGGCGTTGACGGCCAAAGGCGTCAAGCCCATCTGCCCCTTTCATCAGGTTTTTAAGTCCCTCTACCTATACGGCGCATTCTCGCCCGTAAATGGGGACTACTTTATGCTGGAGCTACCATCGTGCAACGCCGATCTTTTTCAGGTATTCCTTGATGAGTTCTCACAGCAGGACCCCGATGAACTCAAGCTGATGGTCTTGGATAATGGCGCCTTTCACAAAGCCATGAAGCTTAAATCCCGGATAACATCATTCCTATTTTCCTCCCTCCATACTCCCCGGAGCTGAATCCAGCCGAAAAGGTATGGGCTAAGCTTAAGCGTGACTTTACCAACCGGCTGTTCAAAACCCTTGATGAGCTGGATGCTTACCTCTGCAACCTTTCATGCTCGATAACAAAAAAAGAGGTCATGAGCATAGGAGCGTACAGTTACATTATTTCAAACCCATTTTGGACTATTATATATTTCAATTTGGTATAACTCACCATTTTTCTTCATTTCTATATTCGATATCTTTTAGAATACCTAATGAATTTTACCCAAAACTTAATCTCCTCCAACTCCTGTCTCTGAGCTAGAGTGAGGAGAGTGAAATTACCAGAAATCTTACTAGATCACCATCTCCCCCTCTCTATTCGATAGATAGTGAATAAAAAAAACATTCGCATAAGAAAAGCTTAATGTTAATACCTAGAATAGAGAGGGGGTCGGGGGGTGAGTCTCTTATATAAAATCTTATTTCGAGACTTTATGACTTATCATGAGCATTTTTAAGGTTCTGAATAGTTATCATCTTTCCATTAACATTCCAAAATTTCGCCCATTACTTTTAAACCATTTTCCTTTCTTTGTCTCTTAGATATCAAATAGAAAACCAAATGATTTTTAACAATTCACAAGGCATTCCTTTTGCTCAATTCGAGGTTTTAAAAGCGTTTAACAGTTCAATTCAGCATTTTGTTACAACAAGGAATCAATCCCTACCACCATCAACCCAAAACTATTTCACTATTGGCTTAAATGGGCCTATTGATAATGAGATTGTGCTCAGCAACAGGAAACAGCTTGCGGAGCAATTTGGGTTCTCGCCCAATTCGTACGTTTTTGCATCGCAGGTGCATGGTAAAATAGTTGCTGTTGTTAAGGAAGAAGATAAAGGCAAGGGTGCTTTTGAACGCTCATCGTACCTGTGTGATGTTGATGCTATGGTAACCAATCGGAAAGGGATTTGTCTTGTTACCCAAGCGGCAGATTGTGTTCCAATTCTCTTCTTCGATCCTGTAAAAAAGGCAATTGGTGCTGCTCATGCAGGCTGGAAGGGCACGGTTGCCAAAATACCTGCGGAGGTGATTAAGGCATTTACTTTAGAATTTGGCTCAAATCCTTCGGATATCGTTGTTGGAATTGGTCCATCCATTGGCTCATGCTGCTACGAGGTTGGCGATGAAGTTGTATCGATGGTAAATGATGCTTTTGGCTCAACGGAAGGACTTATTTTACCTAATGATAAATTTGTCAAGCCAGTTTTTGATCTTTGGGAAGCTAATCGTAGAACTCTTATTGAGGCTGGCGTTAAACCCAAAAATATTGAAATTGCAGGCCTTTGTACAAAATGTCATAACAAATTCTTCTTCTCAGCACGTGCAGGTGATTTGGGGCGATTTGGAGCAGCAATAATGATTAAGTGAACAGGGGAAAATGAGAAGTGAAAAGAGAATAGTGAAAATTGGCAAGTGGTCAGCAAAAAGTGAACAGATTTAATAACTCAATAACAAATAACCTAATAACAAATAACTCAATAACGAATAACCAAACACTAAATACTAAACACTATAAACTAAATTTCCTACATTTGAGACCAATCAAACCCTAAAAATAAACCAAATAACCAATATATGTCTCAAGAACCAGTTGAAAAAATTAAAGGGCTACCCGATAATGCCTATACTGAATTAAAGGAGGGTGAAGAGTACCAGCCTATAATGTCGCCTCACAAAAATGTACCAGAAATAAATGTATGGTCTGTAACATTAGGTCTTTTTATGGCTATACTATTCTCTGCTGCGGCAGCATACCTTGGATTAAAAATTGGTCAGGTATTCGAAGCGGCAATCCCAATTGCGATTATTGCAGTTGGTCTATCTACCGTATTTAAACGTAAAGGAGCACTTGGTGAGAATGTGATTATTCAGAGCATTGGTGCGAGCTCTGGGGTTATTGTAGCAGGGGCTATTTTTACTCTTCCCGCATTATATATCCTTAAACTTGATGCTGAGTTCTACAAAGTATTCCTTGCCTCGCTATTAGGTGGTGTTTTGGGTATTCTATTCCTTATCCCTTTCAGAAAATATTTTGTATCCGATATGCACGGTAAACTTCCATTTCCCGAGGCAACTGCTACAACAGAGGTTCTTGTTTCTGGCGAAAAGGGTGGAAATCAAGCAAAACTTCTTGTAGTAAGTATGTTAATTGGAGGTATCTACGATTTTATCATTGCAACCTTTGGATGGTGGAGTGAAGTAGTTACTACAAGGGTTGTAGCAGTTGGAGCGCAAATTGCCGATAAAACTAAGATTGTATTTAAACTAAACGTGGGTGCCGCTGTAATGGGTCTTGGGTATATCATCGGATTACAGTATACCGCTATTATTGCCGCTGGTTCATTTGTAGCGTGGTTGGTTCTGATACCAATTATCAACTACTTAGCACCTGGAATGACAATCCCAGTTGGTTTCAATACTACTAGCATCCTTTCAGCCATGTCAGCCGAAGAAATCTTTGCAAACTACGTTCGCCCTATAGGTATAGGCGGTATTGCTATGGCAGGTATTATTGGAATTATTCGCTCTTCGGGGATTATCAAGAAAGCATTTGGCTTGGCTGTTACCGAAATTTTCAGTAAAAACAAATCGATTACTAAGGAAGAACTTCGTACCCGTAGGGACTTGCCGATGTCTATTATTGCAGGTGGTATACTTCTTGCAATGGTTGTTATCTTTATCTTTTTCCAATTTGGCGTTCTTCATAACTTAACTCAAGCTCTAGTTGGTCTTGCAATTGTTATGGTTATTTCTTTTCTATTTACAACTGTTGCCGCCAATGCAATTGCAATAGTTGGAACTAACCCAGTTTCGGGAATGACGCTTATGACTCTCATAATCGCATCTATCATACTTACTTCTGTTGGTCTTTCGGGTACTTCGGGGATGGTTGCTGCGCTTATAATAGGCGGTGTGGTATGTACGGCTCTTTCAATGGCTGGTGGATTCATCACCGACCTTAAAATTGGATACTGGCTTGGTACATCACCTTATAAACAGCAAACCTGGAAATTTGTAGGAACATTTGTTTCGGCAGCCACCGTTGGTGGAGTTATAATTCTACTCAACAAAACTTATGGTTTTACCGGAAATAACGCTCTTGTTGCACCTCAAGCCAATGCAATGGCTGCTGTAATTGAACCAATGATGTCGGGCAAACCTGCTCCTTGGTTACTCTATACAGCTGGAGCATTCCTTTCGCTTACATTAACCATGATAGGTATTCCTGCTTTAGCTTTTGCATTAGGTATGTTTTTACCAATCCAGCTAACCGCTCCATTATTGGTAGGTGGTATTATTGCTCATATTGTTTCAACAAGAAGTAAAGAAGCTAAAGTAAATAAAGCACGCAGAGAGCGTGGAACTTTAATTGCATCGGGATTTATTGCTGGAGGTTCATTGATGGGCGTTTTCAGCGCACTACTCAAATTTGGAGGAATAAACTTCATTAATCAGGAGTGGTTTGAATCCAATGCTGCTGGTATTATTGGTTTTGGTATGTTCTTAATTATCTGCGGATATATTATTTGGGAATCGATGAGAGCGAAGGTGGAAGATTAAAGTTAGAAGTCAGAAGACGGAAGATCGAAGTTGGAAGATCTAAGTGTGAACAAATACTAGTAAACAGAATTAAAGGAACAACTATGATAAATAAACAAAACTTAATAGATCGCTTTATTAGATACGTTAAAATCGATACTACTAGCGATGATAGTTCTACTACCTTTCCAAGCTCTAAGAAACAGTTCGATTTAGCGAATCTACTTGTTAAGGAGTTGCAGGAGCTCGGATTAAAAGATATCTCCCTTGATGAGTGGGGTTATGTAATGGCAACATTACCCGCTAATACAGACAAACCTATACCAACAATTGGTTTTTTAGCCCATATGGATACTGCTCCTGATATGAGTGGAACCAATGTAAATCCTCGATTCATAGAAAATTATGATGGAAAAGATATCATCTTACACAAAGAGAATAATGTAATCCTTGGCGTTAAGGATTTTCCTGAACTTAAGGATTATATTGGGCAAACTCTTATTGTAACCGATGGTACAACCCTACTTGGTGCTGATGATAAAGCAGGTATTGCCGAAATTATGACCTCATTGGAATATATGGTTAACCATCCTGAGTTTAAACATGGTAAATTACGAATTAGTTTTACTGTTGATGAGGAAATTGGTCATGGTGTTGACCATTTTGATGTTAAGAAGTTCAATGCTGATTTCGGTTATACCCTTGATGGAGGAATGATCGGCGAGTTAGAATATGAGAATTTTAATGCCGCAGGGGCAAAGGTTCTTATTCAGGGTAGAAATGTACATCCTGGTTATGCCAAAAACAAGATGAAGAATGCAATGCACATTGCAATGGAATTCAACTCTCTTCTTCCTGCAACCGAACGCCCAGAATATACACAGGATTACGAAGGATTCTACCATCTAATTAAAATGGAAGGTAGCGTTGAGAATGCATCGTTGCAGTATATTATCCGCGATCATTCCCGTGAAAAATTCCAGAACAGAAAAGATTATATTGAGAAAGTAGCTGGATTTATCAATTCTAAGTATGGAGAAGGTACAATTAAACTTGAACTAACAGATCAATACTTCAATATGCGTGAGATGGTTGAACCCGTTTACCATATTGTTGATACCGCCGTTAAAGCAATGGAACAGGTTGGTGTAAAACCTTTAGTAAAACCAATCCGTGGAGGTACCGATGGTGCACGCTTATCCTATATGGGTTTACCATGTCCAAATCTGTTTGAGGGTGGATTAAACTTCCACGGTAAATACGAATTTGTCCCTGTTGATAGTATGGCAAAAGCATCGGAGGTGATGCTTAAGATAATTGAACTTTACGCTTCGAAGTAAAGCCTTTACATGTTATAAAGAGCGGCCTAAAAGCCGCTCTTTATTTTTTATATCATTTTTGAACATAAAGTAGCTTTTTGGGGTTTATTGTAGTACCTTTGATTCTAATTTAAATAACAGAAAATGATAGATTTCCACACACATCTTCCACCTCGTGAAATGGGTCCCGCAATTCGTAGCCTACTAATCTCAGAAGTCGATAAACTAGCCGAACAAGGTGTTTTTAGTGTTGGAATTCATCCTTGGTATAGTGCAGATATTGATATAAAAAAACAACTCTTAGACCTTGAGAGAATCGCAAAATTAACAAATGTTGTTGCTATTGGGGAAATCGGTTTAGATAAATCAAGAGGAGCTTCTCTCGAAAAGCAAATTGAGCTTTTTGAAAAGCAGGTTCAGATTGCAGAGAAATACCAAAAACCCGTTGTTATTCATTGTGTAAGAGCGTGGGTGGAACTACTTGAATCGAAAAAACGATTAAACCCAACAACGCCTTGGGCTATACATGGTTTTCGTGGACAATTTGAACAAGCCAAGCAATTGATTGATAATGATATGTACATTTCGTTTGGATCAGCAATTCTAAATGCATCGGATATATTACAGGAAACAATCAGAACAGTACCCTTAAACCGCTTTTTTATTGAGACAGATGAAGCTGATGTTTCATTGAAATATTTATACACTACAGTATCAAAAATAAAAAAGATAAAATTTCGCAACCTCGAAGAGCAGATAAATTTTAATTTTGCAGAGTTTTTTAGAAAGGTGGAGAGTGGAAAGTGGAAAGTTTCAAGTGAGTCCCTATAGTTGTCGGATGAAACACCCATGTTACAGGCTAATGCAAAAGGCGATGAATAAAATATGGGTGTTCCATGATTGTAATACACAAAACTCACTATTAATTTCGCATCTCTCGATAAAACAATCGCTTAATCTTTTTTTATTTTCATGAAACATTAAATACTTTCCGAATACAATCAACGAACAATTATATGAATTGGTTAGAGCGTACTGAACTGCTTCTTGGTGCGAATAAACTTGAAAAATTAAAAAACAGCCATGTACTTATCGTTGGACTTGGTGGAGTTGGAGCGTATGCAGCTGAACAGATATGCCGTGCAGGTGTTGGGGAAATGACAATTGTTGATGGTGATAACATTCATATTACAAATAAGAATCGTCAACTGCCTGCATTAACAAGTTCACTTGGCTTACCCAAAGCTGATTTTATGGGTAAAAGACTACTCGATATCAATCCCGATCTTAAACTACATATTATTCAGGAGTATATTCGCGATGAGCGAATGAGGGAGATTATAACTAAACCATATAGCTATGTTGTGGATGCAATTGATACTCTTTCTCCAAAAATCTTTCTGATTCACGATAGCCTTAAATATGGTCATAGAGTTGTAAGCTCAATGGGTGCTGGAGGTAAGGTTGATCCATCACTAATTGAGATTACCGATATCTCCGAATCGCACAGCTGTCCACTGGCTCGGATTCTTCGTAAACGACTTCATAGGCTAGGAATAAGAGAAGGATTTAAAGTAGTCTTCTCGGCAGAGGAAGTACCCGATGAGGTAACCAGACCTTGCGAAGGAGAACCCAACAAGAAAACTACTGTTGGAACAATTTCCTATATGCCCCCAATATTCGGATGCTTTATTGCCTCAGTTGTAATACGGGATTTAATTGATAATTAATTCTTCTTTGAATTTTCAAATTTAGATCCCTTATCTTCCCACTTCCGTCTTCGGACTCCCGTCCTCTATCTTCCATCCTTCAACTCCTCAAGAATATACCCCACTGTTTGAATACTAGTTATTCGTACGTTTGGATCGTTTTTTAGGTATTTACGAAGTTTTGAGATAAACACATCTAGGCTTCGACCTGTAAAGTAATCGGAATCACCCCAAATTTCAACCATCAGAGCCTCACGTTTAACCAACCGTCCTTTGGGTTGACAAAGAATTCTAAGGATATTTGCCTCTTTGTTAGTTAACCTAATATGGCTATCACCTTGACTTAAAACCTGTAATTCAAAATCAAATTCATAGGTGCCTAATGAGAATACTTTCTTTTCATCCGATTCTTCTTGATCATCATTTTGCTTAATCCTATTTAGTATCGCCTTAATCCTGTAAAGTAGTTCCTCTTCATCGAATGGCTTTGTGATATAATCGTCAACACCTATATAGAAGCCTTTAATCTTATCCTCCTTCATCGAACGAGCAGAAAGTATTACTATTGGAACCTTCTTATTAATCTCCTTTATTTTTTCAATTAAGGTAAACCCATCCATTTTAGGGAGCATAATATCTACAATACACAAATCATAATGGTTGAGCTGAAAACCTTTTAACCCTGAAATACCATCATTATAAATTTTGACATCAAAATCCTGCGATTCTAAATAATCAACCAAAAGGAAGCCAAGGTTTACATCATCCTCAACAAGCAATATTCTTGTTTTATGATCCATTGATTAAACTTTGTTTTTGTGAAATTCAATTGTAAAAGTGCTTCCTTTTCCCACAGAACTTGAAACTGAAATTTTCCCACCCATTCTCTCAACAATAGTCTTAACATGAAATAGTCCAAGCCCAAAACCCTTAATATTATGCATGTCGCCTTGGGGTATGCGATAAAATTTTTCAAATACACCATGAAGGTGTTCGCTAGGAATTCCAACGCCATTATCAGTAACTTCAATAATTAATTTATCATTAAAAGATTTTGCAACAATCTTAATGATCATCTGTTTGGTACAATACTTAATGGCATTATCTATAAGGTTTCCAATAATGATATAAAGTTGGTCAACGTTAGCTGTAATGCTAAAATCCTCTCCAATCCTTCCTAAAGAAACGGTTCCATCACACTCTTGAATCTGAACTTGATATGACTCAACAACATCTTCAATAATCTTGTACAAATCCACTATTTCCGTGTAGACTGATAAAATAGAATCGCTCTGCGAAGTCCTTAGCAACTCCTCCACCCTATCCTTCAACCTGTAATGCTCTGTTCTTATTATTGAAGTGTATGACAATAACTTAGGATCATTTGCAATAAGTGCATTCTTGGAAAGCATACTATTTGCAAACCCAATATTTGTTAAAGGAGTTTTAAATTCATGGGTCATGTTATTAACAAAGTCTCGTATTTGATCCGAAAGAAGCTTTTCCCTACTATAATACCTATAAATTAGCAAGAATGAAACCGTAACAAGCACAACTAGTACTATTGAAAAAATAAATATCAATCCTATTTGAGCAATAATAAAATCTCTTTTTTTAGGAAAATTTATCTTAAGTTCATAACCTGCCTGATGCATTTTTTCTGCTAAACTATTTGTAAAGTAGGTTCCTCTTGATGGATTATTAGTGTTTTCTTTCTTTACATCAATAATACCATACTCATAGTTTAAATCAATTCCATAATATCTTAAATCACTTTTGATAATTGAATCGAGGTTTGCAACCTGCTTCAACGTATTTGTTAATAGTACACACGAAGTGCATTTACCTGAATAAGTACAATTCATGTATTTAGCAAGATTATCTTCAATACGCTTTAAAGCCATTCCAACACTGTGATTAAACTGATTCTCCTGCCGTTCTGCCTCTTTCAAAATCCAAGCAATTTGAATTCCCACCAAAGTAATGAGGCAAACTACAGTAATGATAAGTAATACAAGCTGAATTTTAGTTTTCTTCATACAGCAAAAGTAAAAAGGATTTATTTCTGAATCTAATATTTAACATTTCTATAACATGAATTAACCCCAATATAACATTATCTTAGTTCTAATAAGGATACTTTTGTTCCTAGAAAATCCTTAAAGATAATTATATGAAAAGAAAATTACTTATTGTTTCAGCAAGCGTAGTTGTACTTGCTTTTATTGTAGCTATTGGGATACATGCTCAAAGTGGTCCAAATTCAAAGAATGCAACCACTGAGCAAACAGAAAAAAAAGTTCCTGAAAAATGCAAACAGTGCCCTAGCTATTCAAAGTGTGTGGAGGCAAATAAATGCTTAGACGCAACCAATTCAAAAGATTCTACATCTACTACATGTCAATCAAAATGTAAAGAAAAAAAATCATGTGCTGGTTCTTGTGAGCACAAAGACATGAAAAAATGCGACAAAACTAAAACTTGTCCTCAATCATCAGAGTGCAAGAAAAAGTGCGAAAAAAAATAGGTTAGTTAGGTTAAATTAAAGTTAAAAAGCCCCAGTGCATTTATTTGCTGGGGTTTTTTATTAAATTTTATTATGAAATGTCCATGAGCAAGAGTACACCAAAAGAAATAATTAAATTATGGACATTCCATCTGAGGTAACAATAAATTTTATGTTAATACTTAATATAAATACTGTTGTAAAACAAATAGTTAGGTTGATTTAAACAGATGAAAAAGTTAAAAACAAATCCTTTCAGGTTATTCTTTCAATTAGCCATTTTGGCTCTATTAGCCTATATGGGTATTCGGTATTTTGTTGATAAAAACTATTTCCCCGATTATGAGGCTTACTGCCCATTTGGGGGAATTCAGGCTCTTTCAAGCTATTTTGTAAACAATACTCTTGCATGCTCAATGACAAGTTTGCAGATAGTAATGGGTTTAGCATTAATTGCATTAATAATAATTGTAAGTAAACTATTCTGTTCATATATATGCCCCATTGGAACCGTTTCCGAATGGCTAGGTAAATTGGGTGAAAGATTTTCTATGCGATACACAATTACTGGTATCGCCGATAAAGTATTCAGGTCATTAAAGTACATATTACTATTCATTACAGTTTACTTTACAATCTCCTCAAGTGAACTTTTCTGTAAAAAATTTGATCCATACTATGCCGCAGTGACAGGTTTTGACTCTGATGTATCAATAATTATGGGAATTGTTGCAATAGCTTTAGTTATTATAGGTTCATTTTATGTAAGGCTATTTTGGTGTAAATATATCTGTCCCCTTGGTGCATTATCTAATATATTCAGGTTCTTTTTAATGTTTATAGGGATTATAGGGATTTATTTGGTAATTCTTTTATTTGGCATTCATCTTAACTTTGTTTGGCTACTTGCTATACTCAGCCTTGCTGCGTATATATTAGAGCTATTAAGTATTAACAACAAAGTATTTCCATTACTGAAGATTACAAGAAATATCAACACATGTACAAATTGTAAATTTTGCACCAAAAATTGTCCACAAGCCATTGATGTTGCTTCTCAAAAAACTATTAAGCATATTGATTGCAATATGTGTTGCGACTGTATACATGTATGTCCTGAAAAGGACACCCTCGCCATTAACCAAAAAGGGAAGAAATGGTTACCTACTATTATACTTATTATTCTAATCGTTATAGGATTTATAATTGGTCAATCGTTCGAAGTTCCTACAATTGCTGAATACTGGGGAGATAATGCTACAAAAGAACAGATGAGTATTTATGAGAAATCTGGTTTAAAAAACATTAAGTGTTACGGTAGTTCTATAAGTTTTGCCAACAAAATGAGAAGGGTTAAAGGGATTGAAGGGGTTACTACCTTTGTAGGATCTCATTCGGTAAAAATATGGTTCAACCCAAGTATTATAGATACACTAAATATACAAAAATCGATTTTTGTTCCAGCTAAAGTTCCCATTGATACAACCATATCTGCATCTGATAGTATAAGTGTTTATAATTTAAAGGTTGATAATTTTTTTGATCCTTATGATACATTTTACCTAACTCAACTATTAAAGCACAATCAATTTATATATGGATTTACCACTGAATTTGGCTGTCCAGTGAGTGTTACTATCTATACTTCAATTGATAAATCCATAGATGCTGAGCTAATTAAAAATATTGTAGAGCAAAAGCAACTCAAGGAAACAACCTCAAACAATTCCACTAATATTATTGACCTTTACTATAGAGTTACTAAAATTGAAAAAATTGATAAGGCTGTTTTAGGCTCCATATTTATTGAAAGGATGAAATAGGTGTAGATTGAATGTAAATTTAATCAAGTTGCTAGATGCTAGTTGCTGACATCTTGTTATTTATCTTATATTCAAATGAATACAAACTTCATCCATTAAAACTAAGTTAAATGCCAAAAGAATTAAAAAACTGTAAATCACAAAACCAGCTACTTGCAACCAGTAACTAGCAACTTAGGTTAAGTAGTTAAAGTATGAATAAATAATAATTTCCATAACAAATATCCAAAAAGGGTCAAAATATTAGTTCTTTTTCCTAAGTTTGGTCATTAGATTAAACCCGTACCCCTCTAGCTCGTTTAAGTATATATATTTGTGAACTTGAATGCTTTCTTTACTTAAAGGGTGATATTGTGATAAAACAAATCTTAAAGATTTCTGCAATTCTAGGCGTTTCGCTTATTCTTGTAAGTTGGGGAGGAACGGGGCATAGAAAGATCAACTTCAACGCATCTCTCTCATATAATTCTGAGATGAGCATATTTAGCTCTTGGACAACTTACCTTCGTGATCATGCTTCTGATGCAGATACGAGAAAACCAAATGATCCAACTGAAGCTCCAAAGCATTATATTGATATTGAAAATTTTGCAGGATTCACTACTACTGGAAAAATAAACCAAACCTATTACCCATCAACTAGCGAAGGTATTCTACCTTGGGCTACAATTGCTGCCTTCGACTCGCTAAGGAATTGTTTAATACGACACGATATTGATAAGGCAAAACAATTTGCAGCCGATTTAGGACATTATGTGGCTGATGGTTATATGCCACTACATCTTACCAAAAACTATGATGGGCAGCTAACAGGTAATAATGGTATTCATTCTCGCTATGAATCAACTATGATTAATACATATAGTAGCCAAATTAGCTATACTGGTGAAAACATTAGCGTTATTACTAACGTTAACCAGTATGTTTTCGACTATATATATGTAAACTACAAATACAAAGATTCTGTTTTAATTGCCGATAACTATGCCAATACCCAATCAAATTACACATTGGCATTATGGAACGAAACAAATGACTTTACAACAAAACTATTTAAGAATGCATCACACGCGTTGACTGAGCTAATCTATACTGCTTGGGTTCAAGCTGGAAAACCTTCGCTTACCACAACATCTGATGAGCAAAATCCTAATATTCAATTTGCCGAAGCACTTGAGCAGAATTCACCCAACCCTTTTAACTCGTATACTTCAATTAAGTATAATTTAAACGAAAATGCAGATGTTCTTTTGCAGGTTAAAGATGTTCTTGGGAATAATATTACAACTCTGTTTAAAGGATTTAAACCCGCAGGAAATTATACCATAGATTGGACTCCTCAGAATGAGCATGAAGGAATCTATTTTATAATACTTGATACTCGAAAAATTCATCAGGTTAAAAAAATGATTCTGGTTAGGTAAATAGAGATTAAAGCAAGTTTGAGAATATTCTCGGACCTGTTTTAGCGGGCTGTAAGCCTAGTTTATCTTAGCTCAATGGCAAGCGAAGCGTTGACTTGGGATTGGGTTCATAAATTTCTCCATTCGCCCTAAAAGGGAAGATTAAGTTGGGCTTTCAGCCCGCCAAAACACCATGACAAATTGACCCAAGGCGTTGCCATGGGCTATAATAGTTTGCCTTTTCAGAGCATAATAAATTCAGGTAAGAAAGCGGAGAGTAATATATATCATTTACCACTCAATCTCCACATGTTTAAGGTATATGAATTATTCAATTGATTTACATCAATTCCAAACTCATCAATAAGTTCAACTTTTTTAATCTTCTTATAAGTTGGCCTTTCAATAGCATAGGTTTCTTCCCCATTCTTCCATACTGTCGCTGAATGATGAATATTCTCCACAAAATCATCATCAAATGTAATTTCGAGATTTATTGGAGCAGGATAACTACCTTTTCGTTCAATGGTAATTAAATATTTACCATTACTTGCAAAGATATCTTTCACCCCTAAATCAACATATCCAAACTCAAATATCCAAGGCTTAATTAGCCAGCTAATATCCTGACCCGAAACGTTGGATATGGTGTTAAATAAATCGTAGGGCGTTGGATGTTTTCCATTCCATCGTGAAATAAACTCTTGGAATGATTTATTAAATAGATCTGCCCCCAATACATCCTTCAGAAAAATAAAGAATAATGCCGATTTAGGATATGATATAAAATCGTAAGCAGGCCTCCTAATAGAATTTGAATTAGTAAATACTGGGAGATCAATATTTGTACCCACATAGGATAGATATTCATCGATATAACAAACCTTCTCATAGCCAGAATCCATTGTAGAAAGCATCTGATATGTAGCAAAGGAGGTTATCCCTTCATCCATCCACGCATAATTAACCTCGTTAAAACCACAATAGAATGGAAAGTATGAATGAAAAATTTCGTGCGATGTTAAATCAATTGTACTATGAATATCTTCAGAAGATCTATCATTAACCATCATTGGGTATTCCATTTCGCTTAAGCCATTGAAAACAGTCTCCTTTGGGTAAGGAAATGGAACTCCTGGGAATGAATTACACATCAGCTCCACCGCTTGGCGGGCAATTGAAATAACGCTATAAAAATCCTTGGAATCCTTATTGTAGGCAACATCAAGAAATAGTTTCCTGCCTGTTTTATTATCTACAATAAGACTAGTGGCATCCCACAAATAATGATCACTTGTTCCAAATGCAAAATCGGTAACATTTTCGGCTTTAAACTTCCAAGTATTAATATCGTTTGATTTTGTAAAATCACGAAGTTTCAAATCAGCAGTATCCACAATATGCATTATAACATTGGATTGATTAGCTGCTTTAAAACGATTAAGATATTTATCGTTAAGCACCTCCTCGGGGTTCTTTAGTATACCTGTAGCCCAAACCAAATAGTTTTTAGGCATTGATATAGAAACATCAAAGTTTCCAAAATCATTATAGAATTCCGAATCGCCTGTGTACTTGTAATAGTTCCAACCATCAATATCATCATAAACTGCAATTCGGGGGAAAAAATAGGCTACAAAAAAACTTGTAGAATCAACCATTCCAGTTCTTATATGAGAGCCTCTATTAAGTGTATAGTGCCAACTAATATCTATAGAAACCTGTTTTTGCGGTTTTAGCGGTGTAGCTAAGCTTAAGCGAAGGAGCGTATGCTCAATATAAACAAAATCGCTGTTAAGATTAATGGGGACTTCTTTACCGTTAACAGCCATTCTATCAATAATTAACCCTTCCGATTCATCCGCAGGATCGACATCAGAATCGCGCATATTTCCCTTTTTGTACATATTGGGGAAAAGATGGAAGATAATACGCTTTAACGTATCGGGGCTATTATTCAAATAGGTTATGGTTTCCTCTCCCTTTACTAGTAATGATTTGGGATTAAAGCTTACATTTATTTTATAATCCGAACGGTTTTGCCAGTAAATAATACCCGGTTTACCATCATAAGATCGGGTCATCTTTGAGTAAGCCTTCTGAATGTTTATAGGAACAAAAAAGCCCTTGGGCTGAGAGATACAATTTGTATAAATTATAAGGAAAGTGGTAGTAATTACTACGCTCTTAAATACCTTCATATTAACCATGCTTGTAAATTAAACCCACCAGAATATCCTTTATAAAGATAGATAAAAAATCATTTACAGTCGTTAAAAAAATAACAATCCATTGAAAATATTAAACAGCAGCACTTTAAGCTATCTGTTTAAAAAGACATCTTGTTATTTATGTGATATTTGGATTGATACAAAATGTTACCTCGTAAAATTAAATACTGTAAATCACCAAACTAGCATCTCAACTCAATTAATCGCATTTTGCGATACAATATTTCATTTTGCGATATTCCCAACTACATCCCAGTGGCTCTTTTCAAATTATCAACCGATTGTAAAACCTTATCCCTTAAGGTTTTTTGCAGTTCCTGATTATCCTTTAACCACAAATCAACAATTTGGTAAGACTCCTTTGAGCTATAACCCCAGAAGGTAGCCTCAAGCCACGATTTTGGGAAAAAGATATCACCCGTTCTCTGTATCTCGGGCAAAAGATCAAGCGATGGCTTAATGTACTTTATTGAATAGCTAGCCCTTAAAGGGTGATGTAAGTAATGAAGAGCCTCAATAACCCAAGGCTCAGGTCTCCTATTTGCAGCATTTGCTAGGCTTTTAAAAAATATATCGCATTTTGCGATATCAGGTGTAACCGCATTCCTCACAAACCTGAACTTAGCCAAACGATCAGCGTTCTTAATCCTCAGCTCCTGAGCATTAAGAATGCTATCCGTATTTCCAAAACCTCGAACAGCCAGCTCATAGGCAAGCGTCATATAATCCTGCTCATCAAGCTTAACGCCCTTAAGCGGCATCTCGTTATTCCAAACCCTAAAAATCTGCCGCTTTGCCACATCGCTTAGGGCAATCCTTGTAAAGGTTTTGAATAGTGGCTTTCGCTCATCATCACCGATATTGCTGGAATGCAAAAGCCAAAAAAAGCAGCCCTCCAAGTGGGTACAATTCTTCTGCCGCTGCTCCTCCGTAAAAAACTTCCACCACACCACCTCAAGCGTATTAAGCAGATACTGGCGGGTTTGCGGCTCAGTCTCTCTCATCAGGCTCGAAAATAGGTATGTGTAGTACTTACTGGCATCAATCCTACCGTTTAGGAAGAGCTCGTTGAGCATCACGAACCACGAGGCGCGGGTAAGATTATCCTTAATTGTAGATGCCCCGTTTAGCAGCATTTGCAGCGATAGCGAATCGGGATAAAACGTACCATACCCCTTACCATCGGAATTAGGGAGAATCCAGCTGTTTAGAGGTTTATTGCTAAGAAGCTCAACAACCGCTGTATCGCCCGTCATACCGACATTGTACACATGCCTTTCATTTCCAACATTTTGGGTAACGCTAAGTTTCATGCCCATTTTCGATGATTTCTTCCCCACCTTCGATTGAATCAAGCTATAACAGTTGATATTCCCATTGCTGCCAAAGGTAACATTCGAAGTAATTTGGGGCATTCCCGGCATATCTACCCACGCTTTGCTCCATTCCGCAAGATTCTGAGATGTAAGCGGATCAAGAATCGATACCAAATCCTCCCAATCCGCATTATCCATGCTGTACATCTGCAAATATTGTCTAAGACCTTTTCTGAATGGCTTCTCTCCCATCAGTAACTCAAGCTGCATCATCATAATTGGTGCTTTGTTGTAGATAATATCGCCGTAGAGCGATCCTGCAAACAGGAGATTATCCAACTTCTGCCTTATTGGGTTTGCCCCCTCAGTCCTATCAACCGAATACGCCTGTGGGTAGTGCGATAGCAGAAAATTCAGCTGATGATTGATATTGGAGTACTGCGGATTCACAATTTTATCGGCCATAAAACCAGCAAAAACCTCCTTTAGCCAAACATCGTTGAACCAGCGCATGGTGACCAAATCGCCAAACCACTGATGCGAAACCTCATGGGCAATAAGGTTTGCTTGGCGCAATTTCTGATTCACCGATGGATTCTCATCCAAAAACAGCTGCGAATCGCGGTAGTATATAGCCCCAGGATGCTCCATTCCGCTGTACTGAAAATCGGGAATTAGGATGATATCCAACTTCCCAAAAGGGTATTCGATACCCGTGTAATCCTTTAGCCAGTCAAGCGAATGGAAATGCGAATTAAAGATTACATCGAGGTTACGTCGAACTTTAAGGCTATCGTTTTCGCGATGATAAAGAGTGATAGACCTTCCATCCTGTTTGCTACTAATGGTATCGAACCTACCCGCAACAAAAGCAAAAAGATAGGTGCTTAATGGCCTTGTTGCCCCGAATAGAAGGGTTTTAGTAGAATCCTTAGTGGTAGTTTGCATCAATGCTCCGTTCGTTACGGCTGTCCACGATTTAGGGATATCCAGCGAAAGCTGGTAGATAGCCTTTAAATCGGGCTGATCGAAACACGGGAAAGCGGTTGAAGCCCTATCGGGAACAAAAAGGGTATACAGAAAATCCTCCTTCCGATTCAAAGAGCCCTCGCCAGCAGTAAAATCAATGGATACGCTGTTCGCTCCCTGCTTCACCCTCCCCTTCGGGATAATAATATGACCATTCCCAAAACCATACCTTATCTCGTCCCCATCAATACTTACCGCCTTGATATTCGACTCATCCTCCCTAAAATCCAGCACAATATCCTTCCTCTCCTTAGCGTTAAACGCTATATCCACCTTACCCTTAACTTTTCCCGCTTTATTTGCAGGGATATAAAAGTGCAGCGAGTAGCTAACGCCACTAATCAACTCCTTCCGCTCCTTTGCCAGCTGAAGTGACACGCCGTTCTCGGGAGATTTGGTGCAACTATTTAGAATGATGCTTGTGAATAGCAGTATTATAGGGAATTTCAGAGAGGTTTTCATGTTCAATCTAAGGCTTAAAGTTTCGGAATAAAGATATATAAAACTCTAATGTTTAGAGTTAGGATTGTAAATCCATATTAGACTCTTTCAGGTCTATCGACTCTGAAAGGTCATGCGTTGAAGCATAACCTGATAGAGTTCGAAGAACTTATCAGAGTTTGTCCACTTAACCAAACTTCTAAAATCAACATTCGTTGTTCCTTGTTCTTAAATCTTTGTGCAACTTCGTGTAACACTTTGTGAACCTTCGTGTAATAGATATTCCACAAAACACACAAAGCAGTCACAAAGCACACAAAATGATATGCAGCAATTAAGCGAGAATGAACTTGGATACGTGTGAGTTTTAAAATTTAAAATGATAAATGAATTGTTTGATAGTTTAAACAGAATACTATACTTTTATAAAAATATAAAAGGTAGAACTTTAAGTTATTTTGATGAATCGGCCAGAAAATATTAAGTGAATTAAAGAAAATTAAAAAACGTAAAATATGGACATTGATAAATTAAAAGTTAAAGATTTGATCCGAGGGATAACAAATCTTTCTCTAGGAAGTATAGTATCTATATTATCATTTTTACTCAGTATCCTAATAGGTTCTTTTTCACTAGGTCAATACTATGCAAAACTAACTTTTAAATCTGAAAAGAATAATTATCCTATTGAGATGATCGATGATGATTTTCTTTCTTTACAAAATAGAATAAAAAACACGCCTGCAATAAAAGTTTTTGAATCAAATAGAAATAGTTTAAAAAACGAAAAATGGATTGAGGCTTATTCTACATTCAGTTCTTATATGCAAAACTATTTAGCACCCTCAGGTCCAGATTTTTTAAAATATCATTATCGTATGCTAAATAAATACAGCAGTAAATTATATATACCTATTAATGTTTCTGATTCAAAAGTTGAGTATTTTGTTTATTTTGAATATTCTGATGTTCGACCAATTTTGTCAGAATTTGAGTCACTAATTACAAGACCTATTGAAGATGTATTATCTGCAGAACAAATTAAGAAATTGAAGCACGACATTGTAATAGAATTGCCAAAACACTATATAATAAAAGACTCTATTGAAATAGCCAACTATGTAAATAATTGTTTTAAGATTTTGAGATATAGAGATTTGGTTTCTAAAAGATTTTCATTGATAGATGAAATTGGAAGAAAAAATAATCTTGAGCCAATTTATGTCAAACCCTTAGCACAAGGAGATTATCGAGATTCCGAATGTGAAGCATACTCAAAATTAACATTAATAAAGGAAGGAAATGACTGGAAAGTGGAAGAATTTAACACAATGCTTATTTCAAGAAAAAATGAATAATATCCTGATAGCGCGGATTTAGCAAAGCGTAATCCGTGCTAAGGCAAACTAAGCACCAAATACTAAACCTAGCCGTAGTGAGCTAGGTTTACTGCTAAATAGGCATTTGCAATGCCGCCATTAAGGCGTTAGCCTTAAATCTTCTGCTGTTCACGGATTGCTTTCAGCGAACTCGCAAAAAACGCTCGGTTAGCGAAGCGTATCTACTTCGTAATTAAACAGAGGTCTCCTGACCGCACCAATTCAAAATAATAATCCTTCTTGCTAAAACAAACCAAACATCTAACATTAAACCTAGCCGTAATAAGCTAGGTTTAATGCTAAATATGCATTTGCAATGCCGCCATTAAGGCGTTAGCCTTAAACTAAGACATCCACAAAGAAATATGGAATAACCATTATTGAATTACCAAATAACTAACAACTACCGCACATTAGTCAAAGGTCATCTATTGTGCACAATTACACAACTCCAACCAAATCAAAATAATAGCAGACAACTTATAGATTTTTACGGTATTAAAAGATTAGAATTTTAAAAAAATCTAGTGTAGTACATGCTCCATCAATATTCCCAAATAACAATATTCAAAAAAATGACTTCCGATGAAAATTTTAAAGCCTGTTGTTTTTCAGAGACCTCTAAAAGAGTTAAATTATGCAAAAAAAGAATTCGGAGGTAGCCGAAAATCCGATAAAGAGTAGGCGAAATTTATATAATATTTCTATGGATCCATGCACAGAATTAGATCAGGATTTGACCATTGAAATTGGAGCACATTCTGAAATTAAAAAACAAATCTTCATTCGGTTTTTATTGGGATTACTCAATCTTGATTGGCTTTACGACATTTTGATTACAAAAATTCGTGGTGCAGAATGGACTGATATTTTAAACGCTCTTCTAAACTTAGACATTGCTGCTGCTATATGGTGGTTAATAAAGTTACTACAAGAGGTAGGGCTCAAAGATTTAGTTCCTCAACTTTTAAAAAGAATTGGACCTTGGGCACTTGCAATTTGGGTAGTAACAATTGTAGCTGATATTGGTATTTTAATTTATCGATTATCTAGAGAATCGGATAGGTACGAACAAGCACTTAAAGATTTGTACAACTCATCGAATTGCGAAATGAAAGATGAGATTTTTAAAAAACATGGATTATCAATTCCTAAGTAAAATATTAAACTATAATTATTATGGGTAGATTACTTAAATTACTTGCTCTGATTGCAAGATTCGGATTAAAGATTGGGAAAAGAATATTTGAATTGGAAGAGTTAGCAGCAAGTCTAGCCAGCAAACTTAGGGTGCTAATGCGTCTGGCAGATTATGAAAAAGACAGTGTACGTGCAACTAGGCTTCTTGTAAAAGCCATGGAAGTCGAAGAAAAAATGAAAGAGGCAGCCCGCAAAGCCGCCCGATTAAGAGCAGGATTAGGTGAATAAACAAGGTAAAAAATCATTTGCTAACTCAACAAAAAGTTTTTTTAAATATCTGTTGGTTAAAATTTAAGATTACTTCCAAATGTGGATTTGAAAATTTAGGGTTCTTTTGCTCAAGTTATTAGATTTTTTGTTTTTAAAATTGATTATAAACAAACTGTTTTGACATTTCTCCTTCTAGCGCGGATTTAACTTCATCCAACTCGCAAAAAACGCTCGGTTAGCAAAGCATAATCCGTGCTAAAACAAACCAAACATCAAATAGTAAACCTAGCCGTAGTGAGCTAGGTTTACTGCTAAATGGGCATTTGCAATGGGCGTTTGGCTTAAGCCTTCTACTGGGAGTTCTAAGACATCTACAAGTAAAACAGAATAACCATTATTCATTGGTGAGCCAAGTGCATTCTTAACCCCGTTACTTTTTGGACTTAATCACCTCAATCTGAAACATCATAAAATTCTTTGTTTAATTTTGTAGATAATGGAGTTTGAGTAAATATCAATAAATCACAAAGAAATGTTTAACCACGAAAAGGATATCACCTCATTTGCATTTGTTCTCTACCGCTGTGCCATTGCTTTCAGAAATGAATTGAATAGAGAATTCAATCAGGTTTTTGGTGAAGATCTTAATGCTGATTTCTGGTTTATTCTAACTGTTCTTTGGGAGGAAGATAACCTCTCTCACAATATCCTTGCTGAAAGGGTTAGTCGCGATAAAGCATCCCTGTCCCGAACACTTGATATTATGGAAGAGAAAGGGCTGGTAAAAAGACTTTCTGTTGTTGGCGATAAAAGAAGTTCAAAAATTGCCCTAACCCGTAAAGCAAATGAGTTGAAATCAAAAGCCACAGAAACTGCAATTCAATTTAGCCAATATGAACTAAAAGGATTAAGCCCAATAGAGATAAAAGAACTCTCAAGAATGCTTAATCAGGTCTTTTCAAATCTGAAGTAAAATTAATTTAAATCCTAATTAGGTTTTTATTACAAAATTCTACATAAATATATTTGAATCGTATAGTCAATAGGCTGTTATACCCTACTATAATCTGATTTTGCTTTTTCTCACAAAATAAAATGCAATCTCTTTTAGAATCTATTTTTCTTACTACTTTTAAACCCACTAGAAATTCAATTATTCGAAAAATAAAACATAAAGCTTTATGAATATTAAGTTACGATTAACAGCAATGAGCTTCTTGCAGTTCTTTGTATGGGGAGCTTGGTTAATAACAATAGGTACTTACTGCTTTAACGCTAAAGGTTGGTCTGGTGCACAATTCGGAGCCATATTTTCGACGCTTGCACTCTCTTCGCTATTTATGCCTGCAATTACAGGTATTATTGCTGATAAATGGATAAACGCTGAGAGATTGTATGGAATTCTACATATTCTCTACGGTGTAGTTCTTTTATTTGTACCACAGGTAAATGATCCTGGCACGTTATATTACGTTATCTTTCTTGCTATGATATTCTACATGCCAACGATATCACTATCAAATTCAATATCATATAACATCTTAAAAAATAATAATTTTGATATAGTTACAGTCTTTCCTCCCATCAGAGTTTGGGGAACAATCGGATTTATTGTTGCAATGTGGATAACAAATCTTTCGGGAAGTAAAGCAAATGCCAACCAATTTATTATAGCAGCAGTTATAGCAATTGGACTTGGAATATATTCATTTACACTTCCAAAGTGCCCACCACAGAAATCTATTTCAAAAGATGCTTCCATTCTGGAAATGCTTGGACTTAAAGCTTTCAAATTATTTGCAAACCTTAAAATGGCTTTATTCTTCATCTTTGCAATGTTTCTTGGGGGTGCGCTTCAGCTAACAAATATGTATGGAGATTCATTTCTAAATGACTTTAGTCTCATACCCGAATATGCTAACTCCTTTGTAGTAAAGTATTCTACTATTATAATGTCCATTTCTCAAATATCCGAAACGTTATTTATTCTTACCATACCATTCTTCTTAAGTCGTTTTGGCATTAAAAAGGTAATGCTATTTAGTATGATAGCTTGGGTGTTGCGTTTTGGGCTATTTGCTTACGGCAATCCATCACCAGAGTGGTTCTGGATGATTATTGTTTCATGTATTGTTTATGGAATGGCGTTTGATTTTTTCAATATATCTGGTTCTTTGTTTGTTGAGACCACAACTGACCCCTCAATAAGATCGAGTGCGCAAGGATTATTTATGATGATGACCAATGGTTTTGGAGCTTATTTGGGTAGTAAAATTAGTGGTTTTGTTATTGATAAGTATTATACTTCAGCAACTGGAAAAGATTGGCATGGAATATGGCTTTCCTTTGCATTATATGCATTGATTGTTGCAATTCTATTTGCCTTGTTTTTTAAACATAAACACGATCCTAAAGCTGTTGAGAATTTCAGCCATTAATACTATTAAAATTTAACAATATAAACCCTAATTATTAAATTGGTTAGGGTTTTTTCGTTCTCAATTAATATTAATGTGAATATCAGTATTCTTGCCAAGTTGCAATTTTATTATCCCAACAAATTAAAAAAAATCGAATACCGTCGTAATCATTATGAACGTTTCTGAAGTTATTTTAAACATTTTAAACTTAATATAAGCACATATGGAATTAAGGTTTATTAAATGTATATTTACATTAAATAGCGTATACCGAAAAGCTAAAATAGAGTAGGATAAAATAAAACTTTAAAATTATGTCAAAAAATTACATTTTTACTTTATTGTTTTTACTTACAAGTATAACTTGTTTTAGTCAAACTATTGCAGCACCAACTAATTTTGCAGGAGTTGAATCATCTCCAGGTAAAATTACTTTTACATGGACTGATAATTCAAATAATGAAACAGGTTTTTATATAGAAAAATTAATAAGTGCGAGTAACGACTGGGAAAAAGTTTGTAAAGTTTCCTCTAATTTAACTTCAACTACTTACACAGCCATTTCTAATAATATTTATCGAATTTCAGCTTATCAAGGTTTTATCGTAAATGGCAAAGGTGTACCTTATCAATCTAGTTATTGTCAAACTTGTGTTGGTCTTCTTGCGGATTTAACCATTAGCAATATTACTCCTAGTAAAACAATTGTTAATCCAGGAGAATCGATTACAATTTCATATACAGTAAATAATATTGGAACATATAAAACTTTGTTCGAAACTTGGGTAAGAGTTTTAGTTTCTTCAACTTCAACAGAACCAGGAGTCCTAGCTGGTCCTACTGAATATTTTCAAATGGTTGACGCAGGATTGACTGCTGGAACAAGTATTTCAAAAAGTTTAACTATAACAACACCCACCGGTAATGGTACATATTATATTATGTGTATAGTAAGTCCATTGACATATAATCACACACCTGAATTATCAACAACTAATAATTGTGCTACTACTGCTATTGAAATTGCTAGTGTTGATTTAACAACAAGCAATGTTACTTTAAGTCAAACAACAGTTGATGGTGGTAGTACAGTTAATGTTTCCTGTTTGGTAAAAAATATTGGAGGTGTGAATGCACCCTCTTCAACGCTAAAGTACTATATTTCCACTACATCAACAGGTCAAGATCAAGAGTTGGGTTCCTACACTATTGGTGAACTTGCAGCAGGGGCTAGTACTTCACATAGTACAACTCTTACAATACCTTCTTCTACAATTGGGGGATCTTATTATATTGTATCTAAGGCAAATGCAACTGGTAGTATAGCTGAACCAATATCAAATAATTTTGCTTCTAAACAGATTACAATTGTTGGTAAACCATATTTTCAAGTTACAGACATAACTTGGGACGGAACTCAAAGTGGTACAAATATCACGTATACAGTAAAGGTAAAAAATATTGGTACTCAAAGTGGAGTTGTACCTGAAAGTCTAATAAAAATAAAATCTAAACTTGATACTGATTTAGACGAATTAGCCCTTTTTGCTCAATATGGACTAATTAATTGTGTAGATTTTTTCAATATAGGAGCTACAGAGGCAATAGGCATAGGTGAAACTAAATCTTTTTCACAAATGGGTAGCGTACCCGGTGTTGCAGGGAGTTCTCAATGGGTTATTCCAAATATTAAAAATTGGGATAATACAGTTAGTTATATTGCTAAGAAATTTACAATTACTTCAAGCAAAGTAATTAGAATACCGCAGATTGAATTATCAAAACAAAATAGTTTAGATCATAATACTGAAGTAAAAGTTTATCCAAATCCAAACAACGGTGAGTTTACAATAAACCTTGATAACAATAAATATACAAGTGTTAAGGTATTTAATTCGTTTGGCCAATTAGTTTTTTGTAATGAGATAAATAATAAGCCTTCATTAGAAATAAACTTATTTCACTTACCTAGCGGAGCTTATATGGTAAATTTAATAAATGGTGCAAAAGTTGAATCTAGAAAAGTTATTATTCAGAAATAAAGTAAGTTTTTAAGAAGGAAGAGGGTGTCCAAAAGTCAAGGACATCCTTTTTTATTCTTACATCTTGAGAAATTTTACAAATATTCAATTCTCAGAATCTTAATTTTCCTTTTTGAACAGCCCCTTTTAATATTAAGTCATTTTGCTTTCATCTCCGTTTGTGCATATTTACAACCTACCAAAGTGAGTTCAGTGAAACTAATTTTAAGGATTCTAAACTTGCATTTATATTCATTTTTCAAAAACCTAAAATTTGGCATAACATTTGCTTAAACGAGTATCGGTGTTGTTGCAACAAACCACTACTGCCTTGTACATAAGGCAGCAACATATTTTGCTTATGTTAAACAAAAAAAGTAAACATTATTTTGAAAAAAACGTTTAACTATATTATCTTGTTTTAAATTTTTAAATTAGGAACATTTAAACACAAAAAAATAAACTATGAAAACAAAAAATCTACTTTCATTACTTGCAATTGCAGGTTTAATGATTTTTGCATCATGCAAAAAGGATGATCCAAGTCCACTTACAAAGGAAGAGGCTCAAACTGCAATAACCACTGTTGACGGAAGCTATAATACCATTAAAGCAGAATACGATGCTACCACTGGTGTGTTAGTTCAAGAAACAATTTACAATCTAACACTTCCTTTCGATGCTCCTAAGAAGGCTCCTGCAAGACTAGAATCTATTCAAAAAGATTTGACTAGAACTATTAAACCTGCTTTTGCTAAAGGTGGATCCGATGAGTTTATCTATTTCAATTTTCCTCAGTGGGTAGGTACATGGGCTTATAACACTAGTACTTTAGAATGGGAAAAAATTTCGCCAACTCCAACCGATCAAGTTGTTATTAAGTTCTCATACAATGGCGGAACTAATAATGGAACATTAACTTACTACGATTATCAAACTAAAACTGCTAATGGACAGGCATATATTAGCCAACTAAAGGCTAAAGTTGATATTGATGGACAAGCATCTAATCCTGTAATGTCCTGGGTGTATACCGCTTCAAAAGGCTTAACAAATGGAAGTGTGACTTTTGTTTACAATATTGGAGCATTTACCCAAACTGAATCATACTCAGCTGATATTGCTATTAGTAACACTACTTCAAAAATGAATTATTCACTTTCATTTGAAGTTAAGAAAAATGGTGCTGTGATATATTCAACCTCTGCTAATATTTCCATGAGCGGTACTCAAAGCACTTATACTGCTACTATTAATGCACAACTTAGAGTTTTGGATATCATTATCAAGTGGGATATTGATGTGGATAATACCACAAATACCGAAAACCCAAACAACTTTATGAAGATTTCGGTATGGAAAACTAACGGAGCCAAAGTTGCTGACGTTGTATTGGTATATAATGCTGAACTCCAAGATTATGAACCATATTTTAAGTTTTTAGATGGTACAACGGTTAAAGCTTCGGAATATTTACATGATCTTTTGTATGAAATCGAAGACTTTATGGGTTCTATTATGGGTTTTGTACAAGCATAAACTTTCTCAATTAGCTATAAAAAAAGCGTGAGAAACTCTCACGCTTTTTTTCTTTCTATAAATCGATTTAATCTAACTAGATCATTTGACATTACCCTAAGTTTTCCATAACTTACGTATGATTAATTCATACAACCATGGAAGATAAGTTGACCGTTATAGCTACTGAAAATTATGCTAGTGCTCAAATCTTGCAAACCTATCTAAAGTCAAATGGGATAGAGTGCTACTTAAATAATATTAACCTTGTTCAACCAATGGTATCGGAGGGTGTTCAGGTTCAAATTAAGGAATCTGAGGTTGAGAAAGCATTAAAACTTCTTGCTGAAAAACACCCTAAGGAACACCCATCGAAGCTGGTTAGCCCAAGAAAAATACTTGTACCAATTGATTTCTCTACTCCTTCGCAGAATGCTGCACGTTTTGCGGTGCATCTTGCCTCAAAATATGGATCGGAAATAAAACTCCTTCACGTATTCAATTCACCTATGGTGGATATGATTCCCTTTACCGATGCAGCAAGTATCCAGATTGATATCGATATAAGCTATAACGTCCTTCATAAAAATGCAAAAGAGAAGCTTTTAAAATTCTATGTTGATCTTAAAAGTTTTGCCAATGAGCTCGGTTTAGGGCATATCAAAATAGGTTATTCACTTATTGAGGGTTATGCTGCCTATGGTATTATTGAAATGGGTTTAAGATATAAACCCGGTATAATTGTAATGGGAACTAAGGGAGAAGGATATCGTAGCACTGAACTGGTTGGTAGTGTTGCCACAGAGGTTTCTGACGAAACCAAAATTCCATTACTTGTAATTCCCGAGGCCGCAGTGCTAAAGGGAGTTGACGAAGTTAAAAATGTTCTTTACACAACAAATTACGATGAAAGCGATTTTGTTGCCATCAGAAAACTAATCAGTATAACATCATCCTTCAATGTTAACATTCATTGCCTTCATGTTACTGATGAACCCGATAGCGCAATAGAAAAGGCTAATATGAGCAAGTTAAAGGAATATTTTGGCGAGATAAGCCCAAAAGTTAAAGTCTACTGCTCAATTGTTAAGGGAAAAGATATTACCAAAATCTTTAAGAATTACATATCAGAAAATAGAATAAACCTTGTTGCTCTAACACATCAAAAACGTAATCTGATTTATAAAATGTTTAACCCTTCTATTACAAAAAAATTACTCTACACATCGGACGTTCCAGTACTAATTTTCCATTCATAACATTGATTGAATACAATTGGCTTAAATGATTTTAGGATAAATTTCTAACTCATTCATTTTAAACCAATCCCAATAATTGAAATGGTTTTTTCACTTGTACCTAGAATTACAATTATTATATTTAATGTAATTGGAATGGTGATTCATTTGTAAGGTTCAACACTTTTTGCTTACTTTACTACTCTAGGGATAAAGTATTAGTTTCAAACAGGTGTGCTAATTTTGAATGAAATAGGTTTAATAGTTTCTCACAACTTATGTGTTAATAAAATAAGGTAATAAGGTTGATTCCATTGGTTGTTCGATTTTCTACTAAGGTTTTCAAAACCTTATTTTCTGATATTTAACCTTCGTAGAAAATTATTGTTTATGCGCGGATTCAACTTTATTACCTTATTTAAGGAACTCAATATGTGTATGAATAATAGTATCAATAAATATATTAAAATTAACACACCTGTTTCAAAAGCATTAACCATAGGTTCTTATTATTTAAAGATGGAGATCCCTGAAAATCCATAAAGAGTAAGGAGAGGATACCGAAAATCTTAAGAGTAGGGTTATAATACTTATAAAAAAATGAAAAATTTAAAGTCTTTCTTTGGTGTATTTATTCTAATGCTATTTGTTTTCTCAGTTCATGGGCAAACAACTCGGGGAACTATTTTAATAGGTGGTGAATCTAATTTTGATCTTAGCTCAATGAATTCAAAATGGAAATCCGATGATGGCAGTGGAAGCTTCAGTAATACAATAAGTTTAGGAATTTCTCCAAAAATTGGTTTTTTTATTATTGATAATCTTGCTGTTGGTGTAAAATTACCAATTGGTTTTCAATTTCAGAAAGACAAAAATAATGATAAATATAGTTCAACAAGTTTAGGAATCTCTCCGTTTTTAAAATATTATTTTGGAACAAGTAATATAAAACCATACTTGAATGGCTCTGTTGGTTTTAGTAATCTAGTAATGAAGGATAATCCAGTAACTGGTCCTTCCGATAAAAATACTGTAGGAATGTTCTCATTTGAATTAGGAGGTGGGTTCGGAATATTTCTTAACGATAAAGTTTCTGTAGATATTGGTGTTGGGTATAATTATTCTTCATATAAAGATAAGGAGAATAATAATAATAATTATAGGAGGATTTATAGTGGAGTAGGTTTGGGAGCTGGAATTAGCATTTCATTATAAAAATATTCATAATATCGAAACTTATACGTGGTAAAATAATTGGCGCAGATTTTTGCATAATTCTTTTACCACGTATATACCACCACAAAATAAGGCAGATTTCAATTCTAATATTTAACTAAGGATTGATAACTTTTAATCAGTAAATCAAAAGAATAGATATATTTCAGTTTTATGAAAACTCTATTAGATATTGAAAATTGGGCAAGACATGATCATTTCAAATTCTTTAAACAATTTGAAGAGCCATTCTTTGGAATTTGTGTTGATATTGACTGTACTAAATCATACGCAAAATGCAAGAATGAGGGTATTTCATTTTTTCTTTTCTACCTTCATAAATCTTTGATAGCGGCAAATAAAATTGAGCCTTTCCGATACAGAATAGAAAACGAAAATGTTTTTATTTACGATAAAATCCATGCCTCACCAACAATCAATCGACCCGATGGAACATTTGGATTTGCCTATATAGATTATTATGAAGATTTTCAAACGTTCAATATAGAGGCAAAAAAAGAGATTGAGAAAGTTCAAAACAGTAAAGGGCTTATTCCTGCTGTTTCTGGTGAAAATGTAATTCATTACTCCTCCATACCTTGGATTAACTTTAAATCAGTATCGCACGCACGGAGTTTTTCATTTAAAGATAGTTGTCCAAAAATCACATTTGGAAAGATATCCGAAATTGATAATGTGAAAAAAATGCCAATCTCAATACATGTTCACCATGCCTTAATGGATGGAATTCATGTTGGGCAGTTTATTGATGAATTTCAAAATCAAATGATTTAAGAAACAACTGCCAATTGGTTTCCCAAAATTTTTAAAACAGAAATGAAATTAGAAGATTTAGGATATAATGATAATCTGGAAAAATTCAGAATTGAAAATAATCTCGAAAGTTTTGAGATTGGAAGGATAATTGCAGAACATAAAGAACGATATATTGTCAGGGCGCTAAATGGTGAATTTGAGGCAGAGATAACTGGTAATATGCGTTTTACTGCTAATAGCCGTGAAGATTTTCCAGCAGTAGGCGATTGGGTTGCATTAGCAACTTATGATCCCGATTTTGCAATTATTCATAAAATATTTCCCAGATTCTCAACCATTAAAAGACAGGCAGTTGCTCAGTTTGGTGAGGTTCAAATTATAGCAACAAATATTGATTACGCCTTACTACTTCAAGCAATTGATAGGGATTATAATATCAATAGGCTTGAAAGATACCTTACCATTTGTAATTCATCCAAGGTTAGCCCTATTATTATACTTACCAAAACCGATTTAATAGATGAAACTAGGATATCGGAGATAGTAGAAAGCATAAAAACTCGAATTAAAAATACTCCAGTTATCGCAATTAGTAACATTACAATGAATGGTTACGAAGCCATAAAGAATTGTATTGAAAAAGGAAAAACATACTGTATGCTTGGTTCCTCTGGCGTTGGAAAATCCTCCCTTTTAAATAACCTTGCGGGTAAAACCGTAATGCGAACGGATGCAATAAGCCAGACTATTAACAGAGGGAAGCATATTACAAGCCATAGGGAATTAATTATTCTTGAAAATGGTGGTATACTAGTTGATAATCCAGGTATGAGAGAGGTTGGTATTGCCGACACCTCAGATGGACTAGAATTAACCTTTGATTTAATTATTAAACTTTCCCAAAATTGTAAATTTAAAGATTGTACGCATACCAATGAAATAGGCTGCTCTGTTATTGAAGCAGTAGATAAAGGTGAAATGGATAGATCTTCGTACGAAAACTACCTTAAAATAGAAAAAGAAAAGGCATTTTTTGAATCAACAGTTGTTGAGAGACGAAAAAAGGATAAAGAATTTGGGAAGATGTTTAAGAATTATAAGAAAGATTTGAAGAAAAATAAGTACTAATATAAGCTCTGATACTTGTACTTTAATAAAATTTAGGCAAAAATTCTTGAATCCAAAAACTACATCCAAAGCTTTACTTCCTACATTCAAAGCATTACTTTCTACATCCAAAGCTTTGCTTTCTACATAGAAAAGTGACTTTGCTACATTGCCAAGTCACTTTCCTACATTGAAAAGTCACTTTCCTACATGGAAAAGTGACTTTCCTACATTCCCAAGTGACTTTCCTACATTCCCAAGTCACTTTGCTACATGGAAAAGTGACTTTCCTACATTGCCAAGTCACTTTCCTACATTGCCAAGTCACTTTTCTTCCTTCCCGAACGACTTTCCAAGAGGCTATCTCTAAAAAGTCCTCTGTGGAACTCTGTGTTAATCTCTGTGGAACTCTGTGTAATTTTTTAAATATTGCTACACAGAGGATCACGGAGAATTCACAGAGATGCACAGAGAGAAAAGAGAGCTGTTTTTAGACTTTTGAAACACCCTCAACGGGAGGACAGGAAAAGAACTAATACAAATTTTGGGGTTTAGCTCATAACAGAATTATGTAACCATATTTAATAGATATTATAAAATATATCGCAAATTGCGATATTGCTGCGCAACTCAGGGTTCACCCAAAGAGTACCAAGTTTTTCGCAAAGCTTGCAAAGAATATAAGCACTTTGCCATTATAGCGCTTTCTCTTTGCATGCTTTGCCTGAAACTACTTTACGAGAGCTAATTTTATGATTCAGGGTTGCTTGCTGCCTTATCTTTTAGGTATTCCTCCACATCTATTCCCCATTTAGTAAGTACACCAAATGCGCTTTGTAGGTAATTCTGGATATATGGAATTTCCCCAAAAGGCAATAAGTTTTCAATAGCCTCATCAATGAATTGAATTGATAAATCCCTATCCACTTTTGACTCCAAATAAAAAATTCCCAAATTTATTTGCGTCACAGCCAAATAGGGTAAATATGTTTGGGGGTTGGTTTTGGCGAGAGTTATAAGTATCGATAAGGCTTCTTGATACGATTGTTCAGCTTTCCAAAATTCATTTTTAGTCCGCTGTAAAGCCGCCAAATTATTTAATGTACCCGCCACATCAGGTAAATAGGTTTGAGGGTTGGTTTCGGCGAGGGTTCTTTTTATCGATAGTGCTTCCAGATAAGATTGCTCTGCTTTTCCTAATTCATTTTTAGCAAGTTGTAAATTAGCCAAGTTATTTAAAATACCTGCCACGATGGGTAAATATGTTTGAGGGTTGGTTTCAGCGAGGGTTCTTTCTATCGATAGTGCTTCCTGATAAGATTGCTCTGCTTTCCCAAATTCATTTTTATCATTCTGTAAAACTGCCAAATTATTCAGGTTACCCGCCACATCGGGTAAATAGGTTTGGGGGTTGGTTTCGGCGAGAGTTTTAAATATCGATAGTGCTTCCGTATAAGATTGTTCGGCTTTCTCAAATTCATTTTTAGATTGCAGTAAAACAGCCAAACAATTTAAGGTATCCGCCAAATCGGGTAAATAGGCATGGGGATTTGTTTCTACGAGAGTTCTTCTTATAGCTAAAGCTTCTTGATATGCCTGTTGTGCTTTCTCAAATTCATTTTTTTTAGTTTGTTGAAAGTTTGCTAAATTATTTAGCGTAGTTGCTACATTTGGTAGATAGATTTTGGGGTTGGTTTCGGCGAGGGTTCGATATATCGAAAGGGTTTCCTGATAGGATTGTTCGGCTTCTCCAAATTCATTTTTATCCTGCTGTAAAACAGCCAAATTATTTAAGGTAACAGCCAAATCAGGTAAATAGATTTTGGGATTTGTTTCAACCAGAGTTCTCCTAATCGCTAAGGCTTCCTGATATGCTAGTTGTGCTTTTCCAAATTCATTTTTAGTTCGGTATAAATTTCCCAAATTAGTTATAGTCATTCCCACAAATGGGATAAAGGTTTTAGGATTGGTTTTGGAAAGAGTTTTGAATAAAGATAAAGCTTCCTGAAATATTTGCTCGGCTTTTCCAAATTCATTTTTTTTACTCTTCAAAGTCGCCAAATTGTTTAAAATCCCTGCAACATTTGGTAAATAGGTTTTGGGATTGGTTTCGGCTAGGATTCGGCATACCGAAAGTAACTCCTCATAGAGAGGTTCCGATTTATTATTTTGATTGTGTTTTCCTAAAAAACTAGCAAAGAAGTATAGGTTTTCGGCGTTTCTTTCCGAGCGTAGGGATAATTCGAAGTACTCTATTGTTTTTTCAAAGCGATTCTCCAACTCAAAATCAATTGCGGTTAGCATTGCAAGTACCAAATATTCATTGGCATTGTTATGCAAATCCTCTATGTTTTGCTGGGACTGGTTTTGCAGTTCCGATTTGCGTTTCAGTAGCTTCTCCTGTTCTGTTCCAATCTGTTCGGTATCTAGTATAGCCCGTGCCTCCTTAAACTTCCCCTCGTTAAAAAGCTGCTGGGCGGTTTTTAACCTTTCGGTATCAATTACTATTTTCTGGAATGTTTCGGCAAGCGAAATAACCCCTTTTTTGAAACCCTCAAGTTTATCTTCCTCTTCCTGTAATTCTTGATTATATTGGATTTTTTTCTCGGTAGTCTTAGCTAATTCTATAAGCTCTTTTAACCGGGAAATGTTCTTTTCCATATCCAGATATTCTATGCTTTTATAGTAGTTATCCCCTAATTGAACATTACCCGCATTTATAGTACCTGCGTTTATATTTTTTGAATTAATTGTTTCCATAATCTGTTTTATAAGTATCTGTTTAAATTACTATTTCGAAAAGCAAACTTAGGTGTCATTGGCTTCGCCGAACTCGTAAACTCGGTTCCGGGTGAAGTCCCAGAATCTATATATAAACAATGGGATTCCTGCATTCGCAGGAACCGAGCTCATTTTGCGAGTTCGCCGCAAGGCAATGACAGTACAAAGGTTTGATTTTGTAATTTAAGAGAATACACATTATCTATTTATTATCGCCAAGCCTAAAATTACCACCACCAGTATTTACATTCCCAGTGTTTACATTTTTGCTGTTGGTTATGTTATTTATAATTTTTGCACCCTCTTTTGTTTTCGATATCTTCTCAAAAATCTCTTTAATGTGCTGTTTTGCTGCGGGAGTTTCTTCCAAACCTACCTCCAAAACCGATTCTACTGCTTTTTGCCTAGCGGGGCTATCGGCTTTCTCTTTTAGCTGGGTAATTACCTCTTTTTCGCTTCCATCATCATTTAAAAAAAGAGGTCTTATCCAACTTACAGCAGCCTTGGTTAAATCGGAAAGAAATTCGTCTACCGATTTATCTTTCGAGAGCCTTACGCCCAAATAAGTTACAATACTGCTTATCATTACAGCTGTGGTTAATGGTTCCATGGGTTATTGAGTTATTGGTTATTGAGTTATTGGGTGATTTTGTGGCTATTATAAAATTTCTGCCACCAAAACACGAAAACGCAAAGTTTAATCACATCCTCGTTCAAATTTCCATTCCGAAGATACAACAATCTTCTATTCGCTAAAATTATTTTCTACCATTTACATTTTACATCACAGCATCACAGCAAAACAGTCTCACTGCATCACAGCATCTCCCAATAATTTCGGATACAGTAGATTTATATATACATATTGTTTCTTGCTAAGAACTTACGTTGACTTATTTTTATATTTTTGCTTAATGAAGATTCTTGGAAATATTATTTGGCTGCTATTCGGTGGAATATTTATTTTCATCGAGTACTTGGTTGGCGGGCTGGTGCTCTGTATAACCATTATTGGTATTCCTTTCGGATTACAGGTGTTTAAACTCGCATTCGTTTCGCTTTGGCCTTTTGGAACGAATATAGAAAGCAATCCGAATTCAAACGGTTGCCTGAATGTTTTAATGAACATTATCTGGCTAATCTTTGGTGGTATTTGGATTGCGCTAAGCCATGTAGTTATTGGACTTTTACTGGCAATCACTATTATTGGAATTCCGTTCGCTTTGCAACATTTTAAACTTGCGGCTGTTGCGCTATCACCATTTGGCAAAACAATTAGGTAATCTTTTTGGTGTATTTTGGTGACTTGGTAATTTTGTGGCTATTATAAAATTTTTGCCACCAAAACACGAAAACACAAAATATCACAAAAACAAGATGCTACAAATCAATAATAAAACTTAACCACGGAGTAAAATGAGTAAAGAACACGAAGTACCAAAGAGTGGGAATGGCTTGTTAAGCCATTTCTTGACGACTTTGGGCTTTGCGTTAAAATAAGTTTATTAGTATTCTTTAAAAAATAGAGTTTTAACTAAAAAATAACATATGAAGCACTTTATTAATCTACTAACAATTCCAATCCTGTTAAGCATGGTACAGTGTAAGCAGCCAGAGCAAAAGATTGAAAGTTCACCTATTCGTGAGCAAACCATACAGTTGGTTAAACAGCAAATTATCGATAAATATGGTGAGGACTTTACCTTTAGGGCCGAACGTGGAGTAAAACAGGTTGCTGATCTTTGGCGGAAATCGGATGGAAACCTAGCGGAATTCGAAAGATTCTGCATATACAGGTTTATTCCAAATGATACCGAGCTTGAGCAACTTTTCAATAAGCTATCCAATGGATTAGAGGTGCTAAATGGGAGTTTTATTAAGATAAAAAAGGATCTTCGCAAGCCAGTTGACCTTGATTTAGGGTCAATTACCAATATTGATGAGATATTCGCTGGTTTTGATGCTAGTGCGCACCTAACCGAAGATTTGCTAGCAAATAAAGTGGCATTTATCATAGCCCTAAACTTCCCACAATACTCTTTAAAGGAGAAAACCGAGCTAAGTAGCAAATGGTCACGTAGGGATTGGGCGTATGCTCGTATGGGCGATGCTTTTACATCAAGAGTTCCAGCAGAGCTAATCCAGGGCAACAGCGTAGCCAGCTCCAATGCCGATGGGTATATCAGCGAATATAATATTAAACTTGGATATTTGGTAAACGATAAGAACGAAAAGCTATTCCCCGAAGATCTATCATTAATCACCCACTGGGGAATTCGCGATGAGTTGAAATCCCAATATGCCAATAAAGATGGTGGACTTGAGCGTCAAAAAATGATTTATCAGGTAATGAAACGAATCATCGACCAATCAATCCCATCGGAGGTAATCAATAGCAAGCAGTACCTATGGAATCCTTACTCAAACGTAATTACAAAGGACGGTCAACCAGTAGTTGCCATTGCTGAACCCGATACACGCTATCAGCATATCATTAACCTATTTAAATCGCTCCAAGCGCAGGATAAGTATTACCCAACAATGCCTACCTATATCCAACGTCAATTTGAAGCATCCCTGGAGATTCCTGTTGATGATGTTGAGAAACTTTTTATCGAGTTACTCTCCTCAAAGGAGGTGCGTGATCTTGGTAAACTGATTAGCAAAAGGCTTGGTCGTAACCTTGAACCATTCGATATCTGGTACGATGGGTTTAAGGCTCGTAGCGGAATCCCTGCCGAAAAGTTGGATGAGGTTGTTGGAAAAAAATTCACCAGTGCACTAGCATTTCAGAATGAGATTCCTAACTTCCTAACCACACTTGGCTGGAGTAAGGAGAAGGCTAAATTCTTTGCCGATAGAATTAGGATTGAAGGTGCACGTGGTTCCGGTCATGCTTGGGGAGCAGAGATGCGTAACGGTGATGTTGCACTTCTTCGTGCCCGTATCAAAAGTACTGGCATGGACTACAAGGGCTTTAATATTGCATCGCATGAGTTTGGGCATAATATAGAGCAAACCATCACCCTTCAAGATGTTGATTACTATATGATGCATGGTGTTCCGAATACTGCATTCACAGAAGCTTTGGCGTTTGTTTTCCAAAAACGTGACCTTGAGCTACTCGGTATGAAAGAATCGAGCCCTGTTAAGGATCAACTAATGGCTCTTGATAATCTATGGAATTGCTACGAGATTATGGGAGTATCGCTTGTTGATATCAACCTATGGAAATGGCTCTACAGTAACCCAAATGCCAATGCAGCGCAGGTTAAAGAGGCCACAATATCAATTGCAAAGGATATTTGGAATAAGTACTATGCCGATTTGTTTGGCACAAAGGACGAGACTATCCTTGCCATTTACTCGCACATGGTTGATAGCCCACTTTACCTTTCGGCTTACCCAATTGGACATCTTATCGATTTTCAGCTTGAAAAACAGCTAGTAGGAAAATCATTCTCGGGTGAGGTACAGCGTATCTATGAGCAGGGTAAGTTAATTCCACAGGTTTGGATGAAGGGTGCTACTGGCGAACCGTTATCGAATAAACCAATATTGGAGGCATCTGCAAAGGCAATTGAAATGCTTTCCAAATAAAAATAAAAATATCTCACGCAAAGTCGCTAAGCCGCAAAGAAAGCAAGGTAGATGAAAAGTAAAGTTAAAATCGTAACTACATTTTGTTCGCAAAGGGAAAAAACTAATAGTTTTTTCTTCTTGGCGAACTTGGCGACTTTGCGTGAAATATTAATGCGAGAATAGCATGTATAATTAAATTTTTTATTTTCAAAAGAAATACTTACTAAAGTTAAAAGCTGTCTAGATTATATTTAGGCAGCTTTTTCTTTTACAATACTCTATATAATCTATCTTTACTGTATATTTTATTTCTAATTAACCATTTTTATGATAAAGCTAAATAAACTTGCCGTTGATAGACAAACACTTACTGAACTGGAAATTTTTCGAGATGATACCTCAGGCATGAATATATTTGATCTTCTGGATAGAACTGTAACAAGTGGAGGGAGAGATAACCTTAAAATTCAATTCCAAAATCCTTTTATCGGTGCAAGCGAAATTATTGCAATGCAGGATGCACTTAAAGCAATTTGTAAGGATATTGAAAAGTGGCAAATTCCTTTCACAAGGAAGCTTATGGATATGGTTGAGATTTACTACTTCGCAAAATGCGATACAGCTGTTAGCCAAAACTCTATAGGTAGATTTATTGAGGGTTTGTTTTACAGAATAAAGCATAAGGATTATAAGGAAACGGCTATCCAAGGGACAAAAAATACCCTCCTCTTTTTAATTGAGATGAGTAAGTATGTTAACCGATTTGATCAACAAAAGCTACCAACACTTCTTCAAGAGATTTTAACAACAGTTAAGGAGATAATAAACGATAAGGATATTCAAATTGCTAGTAAGGTTGAGAATATCCAATCGCTTGGATTTATTGATTTAATAACAATCGATCAGTGGTTCCGTTCCACTCACAAGAACAAAATAACTACACTTATTGATATTGCCTATAGGCTAGATGTTTACACATCAATGGCTAAAACTGTAAATGAGCTAAATCTTACCTTTCCAGAAATTATTGACACAGAAAGCCCGGCTTTGGAGATAGAAGGGCTTTACCACCTTTTCCTTAAACAACCAATTTCCAACGATTTATCTTTCGAAACAGGCAAACATTTTCTCTTCCTCACCGGCCCTAATATGGCAGGGAAAACAACATTCCTGAAATCGTATGGAATTGCAATTTACCTCGCACAGCTAGGAATGGGTGTACCTGCTAAGCGAATGAAAATATCCCCATTTAATGCTCTTTTCAGCAGTTTAAATACAGCAGATAATCTTAGCATTGGTTATAGCTATTTCTATAGCGAGGTGATGAGGGTTCGAAAAGCTGCGGAAACACTCCAAAAGGAGAAAAAGGTTTTTATGATTTTTGATGAGCTCTTTAAAGGAACAAATATTAAGGATGCTTTCGATGGTTCGATGCTTGTAATCAATGGGCTACTGAAATGGGATTCTGGCATGTTTGTTCTTGCATCGCACCTAACGGAACTATCAAAAAAGATAGACGATAAACCATCGGTTTTTTTCAGGTATTTCGATTCCTCTGTTGATAATGGACGACCTGTTTTTAACTATAAAATTCGTGAAGGTAAATCCGATGAACGCTTGGGTTTGATTATCCTGCAAAACGAAAAAATTGAGGAACTGCTGACGCCATAGGGAAAATGAAAAGAGAAAAGAGAAAAGAGAAAAATGATAAGCGAGATGGAGAGAGGAATGGATTTTAATTTTTCTGATGATTCTGAGCACAAGATAATATCAAAAACTGTAGTTATTTCATTATAATTTATCCTTAAATTTGAGTAGATTCGAATTAGAAAAAAATGGATACTCTATGAAAAAATTAGTCTTTTCCTTGCTAATACTTAGCATCGTAAGTTTATCATCACACTCGCAATCTACAAAACATTCATTTGCTTTTAGCAATACCGATTTTCTGCTCGATGGCAAGCCATATCAGGTTATTAGTGGCGAAATGCATCCTGCACGTATTCCTGCTGAATATTGGCGTCATCGTATTCAGATGGCAAAAGCAATGGGATGTAATACAATTGCCGCTTGTGTTTTCTGGAATTACCAAGAAATATCCGAGGGAGTTTATGACTTTTCGACATGGAACAGAAATCTTGCTAAATTTATTAGCATCGCACAGGAAGAGGGTATGATGGTATTACTAAGACCGGGACCTTACGTATGTGCTGAGTGGGATTTTGGGGGTATTCCCGCATATCTTCTTAGGATCCCTGATATTAAGGTAAGGTGCATGGATATGCGTTATGTAAAGGCTGTAGAGAACTATTTATCCAAACTTGCCGAAATTATTAAACCCCTACAGGTTGATAATGGCGGGCCAATACTAATGCTTCAGGTAGAAAATGAATATGGTAGTTACGGAAACGACCGTGAATATTTAAAATCCCTATCAGATATCTGGAGAAGGAATGGGATAACAATTCCTTTCTTTACCAGCGATGTGCCAAACCAGTATATGCTCGAAGCGGGTAGTATTAAGGGTTGTGCAGGTGGTCTCAATCCTGGATCGGATCAAGGAAACTTTGATTTAGCTTATCAGATGAACCCTGGGGTTCCAGTATTCAGTAGCCAAACCTATACGGGTGGACTTACCCATTGGGGCGAACAGTGGGCAAAACCTGATTCAATCGCCTTGCTAAAGGAGGTGAAATTCTTAATGGACACCAAAAAATCTTTCAATTTATACGTTATCCATGGCGGAACAAACTTCGGTTTTACCTCTGGTGCTAATTCCGGCGGAAAGGGTTACGAACCTAGTGTTACAAGTTACGATTATAATGCCCCCATCAACGAGCAGGGTTTGCCAACAGCCAAGTATTTTGCGCTTCGTAAGTTAATTGGATCATATCTGGCTAATGGAAACAAACTTCCCGATTTACCCAAGCCAATTTCTACAATAGAAATTCCAGAGATAGGGATGAAACCATTTTCATCAATCTGGGATAATTTACCTACAGCAGTTCAATCGGTACAACCAAAACCATTTGAAGTGCTAGATCAGAATCAGGGTTTTATGATATATAAAACAACGCTAATTGGTCACAAAAGCGGTAAACTAGATATAACAAATCTTCATGATTATGCTACCCTATTTTTAAATGGGAAGTATATCGGGAAGCTTGATCGTAAGGAAGAGAATACTACCATTAGAATCCCAAAATCGGATGTAAAAGATCCAATTCTTGAGATATTAGTTGAAGGAATGGGACATATTAATTTCGGTCAGCATATAGTCGATCGTAAAGGTATTACCGATAGGGTTACCCTAAACGGGATGACCTTGATGAACTGGGAAATCTTTAAATTTCCAATGAATGATGATTTTATCGCTTCATTAAAACCTTCGGCTAATTTTTCCAAACCCGGGATCTTTTTTAAAGGATCTTTTACTCTGAGTAATGCGGCAGACACCTATTTTGATTTGTCTAACTATTCAAAGGGGGTTGTATGGGTAAATGGACATAACCTTGGGCGATTCTGGGAGATTGGACCACAAAAACGTTTATACTGCCCTGCTTGCTGGTTAAAGAATGGGGATAATGAGGTTGTTGTCTTTGATCTGAATCAGGTGGATCCCAAAACGATTAAAGGGATGAAAACGCTTGAATAGTGATAGAACACAACCCAATAATGACATATTATCTGTTATCTAATAGCTGATTTCTAGTACCTTCTTATGAATATTGCCTTTATCCTTGTTGAGCCTGCTGTACCCGAAAATGTTGGTGCTGCTGCACGAGCAATTAAAACCATGGGATTTACCGAATTACGTTTAGTAAATCCATGCGATTACCTGAGTATAAAGGCAAAGATGCTTGCTCATGCCTCCAATGATATTCTTGAAAATGCCAAAGTTTTTTCTACCCTAGCAGATGCTGTAGCTGATTTGGATTTTACCATTGCCACCTCGGCAAAGCAACGATGGGTTAAGGTTGATATTATTCCAAACGATAAACTTGTAACGTTCCTTGATGGGAAGGGGAATACAATATCGAATATAGGAATTGTTTTCGGCAGGGAGGAATCGGGTTTAAGCAATGAGGAGATTAACCTGTGCAATCGGGTTTCTACAATTCCACTTGCATCCCCCTACCCTTCTATCAATCTTGCTCAAACGGTTATGATTTATGCCTACACCTTATCATCCATAAGCCAGCAGGTAGATAATAGTGTTGAAGAAGAAATTAACCCAGAGAGTTTTAGAATGCTCCAGCAAAGGGTTAAGGAGCTTTTAACCATTGCAAATATTACCCCCGATATGCTTATCTATGGTAGAATCCACGAACGAATAACAGCCCTTAATGCCAGTGATATCCGATTACTCCATTCAATAACCAGTAAATTGTTGGATTCGATTAAAGGGTGATGATAGTGTTTAGTATTTGGTGTTTAGTTTGTCCATTGTCCGTGCCTAAATAACGTTGACCGAATTTGATTTTGCATTATTCAATTTTTGATTTCAATTCCACTGTCCAAGAAATTTGATTATAAATCATTTAACATTTTTTAAAATAAACTATGGAAACATTTTATATAAAATTTGTTTCCTAAGTTTTTTCATTATAGTTTTGCCGCATGAACGAAGAGCAAAAAAAGATATTATTAAAAGTCGGTGAACTGTACAATAAATACGGTATCAAGAGCATTACCATGGATGATGTTGCTCGAGAATTAGGCATTTCCAAGAAAACTCTTTACCAGTTTGTTTCCGATAAGGATGATTTGGTTGGTAAATATATTGAGAGTGAAATTGAACAAAGACAGGAAGCAATTTGTAAGTGCTTTGGAGAAGGATTTAATGCTATTGAGGAGCTATTTGAGATTTCACTTTTTATGAATAAAATTATTAGAAATCAGAATCCTACAACCGAATATGATTTGAAAAAGTATTACCCACACCATTTTCAAAAGATAGTAAAAGTCCGTAGGGAGAGGATGTACAATTATATACTGTTGAATCTTCGAAAGGGAAAAGAAGAAGGGTTGTACCGTGAGGAACTGAACGAAGAGGTAATTGCCAAATTACACCTTTCTCGTGCCGAGAATGTTCATTTTACCGAAATATTTACAATTGAAGAATTTACATCAATTAAACTATTCTTGGAATTGTTAATCTACCATGTTCGTGGTATTTCAACAGAAAAAGGGATAAATGTTTTAGAAAAAAAGATTAAAGAATTAGAATCAGTAACATTAAATAATTAAAGTATGATGGTGATACGTAAATGTCTATTAACGTTTATTATTCTAGGATTAATTTACGAAGGGTTTGGGCAAGAAAAAAGTGAAACCGCTGTAAAGAATCAGTTTACTCTTGAGGAGGCCGTTCAATATGCTATTCAAAATGGTTATGATGTAAAATCAAAAGGTATAGATTTAACTGTTGCTAAAAAGAAAATTTGGGAGGTAACTGCAATGGGTTTGCCGCAGGTAAGTGGCAGTGTGGCTTATCAGCATGTTTTTGAAGTACCTGTGCTAAGCTTTGGTTATGCTTTCGATCCTAGTTCATTACCTTCTGGGGTAAATCTTACCAAACAGGATATTATTGATGCATACAAACCGGCTACTCCTATTTCTTTAGGGGTTGCAAACAATACAACCTGGGATGTAACAGTATCTCAGCTAATCTTTAGTGGTGAATATATTGTTGGTTTACGCGCATCCAAAGTTTTCCGAGAGATGTCCGAGCAAAACCTTACAAAGTCTTATGAAGATATAAAAGAATCGGTCTCCACCTCTTACTATTTAGCACTGGTAATTGACGAAAATGTTCGTATTTTAAAAGAAACACAACAAATTACCGATTCTAACCTAAAGGATCTAGTTGCAATGGGCGATCAGGGACTTGTTGAGCAAACTGGTGTAGATCAAGTAAGAATCATCAAATCTACTATCGATAATGCGGTAAGTTCGTTGGAAAGGGCAGCTGTTGTATCAAAAAACCTTTTAAAATTTCAAATGGGCTTGCCAATTGAGAGCGAAATTACCCTAACCGATAAGCTTGATAAGTATACCGATGAATCATTTTTCACCCCCTATATGGGAGAAAAATTTGACGTTACAAAAACCATGGATTACCAGATTCTTGAAACTGGAGTGAAACTTCAGAAACTTAACTGGGATAGAGAAAAAACGACATTCCTACCTTCATTAGCAGGTTATTTTAGGCATTATGAGCAGCTAAAATCGGCAAGTTTCAATTTTCAACCCAAAAATGTTGCTGGTATAAATATTTCGGTTCCAATATTTTCCAGCGGAATGCGTGGTGTGAAAGTTCAGCAGGCTAGACTTAATTTCGAAAAAATGAAATTATCACAACAGCAGGCAACTGAAGGATTAAACCTACAGTATCAGAACACTTTCAACGAATTTCAAACCGCCTTTTCAAGCTTTATAACTAATAAGAAGAATATGGAGTTGGCTAAAAGGATTTTTGATCAAACTATGATAAAGTATAAGGAAGGAGTTTCTTCTGCAATGGATTTAAATACAGCCGAAAACCAATACCTTACAACTCAAAGAGATTATTTTTCGGCGCTAAACAGCCTATTAACAGCAAAAGTTAAACTCAATAAACTACTTTCAAAAAACTAAATATCGAATTTCTTAAAATTGATAACTGAAAAAATCATAATATGAAGACAAAATTATTAATACTACTCCTAGGCATTCTAGTGGTTTCTTGTAATAAAGGTGACAATAAACAGGCTGAACTTGCTAAGCTAAAGGAACAACGTCAGGCTATTGATGAAAAAATTAAGAATCTTGAGAGCGAAGTACAAAAGGTAGCTGGTGTAACATTAAATCCCGAAAAATTTAAGTTTGTTGGGGTTACTGAGGTTAAGACTAGCCCTTTCGACCATTATACCAGAGCACAAGGTAAATTGGATGGTGAGCAAAACGCCAGCGTTTTTGCCGAAGCACCAGGAACCGTATTAGCAAAATACGCTGATGTTGGCCAGCATGTAGTTAAAGGTCAGATATTAGCCCAACTTGATGATGATCAATATCGTAAGCAGCTTGAAAGTTTAGAAACCCAATACAAATTTGTTGCTGATATGTTCGATAAACAAAAACGTCTTTGGGATCAAAAAATTGGTAGTGAGGTTCAGTATCTACAAGCCAAATCCAATAAGGAATCGCTTGAGCAGCAAATTGCCTCTTTAAAACAGCAGATTGAAAAGTTCAAAATAAAATCCCCAGTTGATGGTAATATTGAGGAGTGTAACATTAGGGTAGGCGGTATGGTTAGCCCAGATCCACGTCAGGTGGCATACCGTGTTGTTGCTTTTAGAAACTTGAAAGTTACGGCCGAAGTATCGGAAGCATACTCTTCAAGGGTTCAAAAAGGAGACAAGCTGTTGGTTAATTTCCCTGATATCAACCAACAGGTTGAAACCAAGGTTGACTTTGTTAGCCAGTATATTAATCCTGTAAATAGAACTTTTATAATCGAGACTAGGCTTTCAAACCCTATTCAAGATCTAAAAGCCAATATGATTGCAATTATTCAGATTAACGATTATCATACCGATAATGCGGTTGTACTCTCAATGAACGTAATACAAACCGATGCTAAAGGGAGTTACGTATATGTAATCCGTCCAAAGGATAAATACAATGCAGCATATAAGCAACCTGTAAAACTTGGTATAAGTTACAACGGATTAGCTGAAATCCTTGAGGGTGTTAAGCCTACTGAAAAGGTTATTTCATTGGGTTATCAAGAACTAATAGATGGAGAATATGTAAGATTTTAGCTTTTTGATTATTATCATAAATGCTAAAACATAAAACAATAACTTTCATGGAAAAGAAATACAAAGAGTTTTTTGCAACCAGCTGGGCTATCGATAATAAGATTAGCGTCTATGTACTGGTTTTTATTATAACGGTTTTTGGTCTCATCAACTATTTTACAATTCCAAAGGAACAATTCCCTGAAATTGTAATCCCGCAAATTATTGTTAGCACTGTGTATCCTGGGACTTCTCCTACCGATATGGAGAATTTGGTAACTCGTCCCTTGGAAAAAAATATAAAATCAATCAATGGTGTTAAAAAAATTACTTCACGCTCCTTTCAGGATTACTCGGCTATAATTGTTGAGTTTAATACGAATGTAGAGGTGAAAGATGCAAAGCAAAAAGTAAAAGATGCTGTTGATAAAACATCTAATGATTTACCCAAGGATCAAACCTTTAAAGAGCCAACAGTAACAGATATCGATCTATCTGAGATTCCAATCATGTACATCAACCTTTCAGGTGATATACCATTGGATCGATTGAAAAAGTATGCCGACGATATGCAGGAGAAGTTCGAAGGGCTAAAGGAGATTACACGTGTTGATATTATTGGTGCGCTTGATCGCGAAATCCAAATCAACATGGATATGTATAAAATGAGAGCGGCTAATTTAACTTTCTATGATGTTCAATCGGCTGTTGCTGCGAACAATGTAACCGTATCGGGTGGAAATATTGATTTGCAGGGTATGAGCCGTTCAATTCGTGTTGTTGGTGAGATAAAAAATATTGAAGAGGTAAAGAATATTGTTGTCAGCACATCAAGTGGTGCCCAAGTTAAACTTAAGGATATTGCTGTGGTTGTTGATTCCTATCATGATCAAGAAAGTTTTGCACGCTACAATGGAAAAAATGTAATTACCCTTAATATAATTAAAAAAAGCGGTCAAAATCTACTCGATGCATCCGATCAAATAAAGGAAATAATTACCGATTTTAAAGATAATAAGTTACCACCCAATTTAGCTGTTGAGATTACTGGTGATCAATCCCGTTTTACAAGGAACACGTTAACCGAATTGAACAATACAATTATCATTGGATTCATATTGGTTACCTTGGTACTGATGTTTTTCATGGGTGTTGTAAACTCCATCTTTGTTGGTCTGTCAGTTCCTTTATCAATGTTTATTGCCTACATATTCATGCCATATATTGGTTTTACAATGAATATGTTGGTAATGTTTGCATTCATCTTCGCCCTTGGAATTGTTGTTGACGATGCCATTGTGGTTATTGAGAATACCCACCGAATTTTTAAGAAGACAAAACTGCCAATTGCCGTTTCAGCGAAGTTTGGGGCAGGGGAAGTGTTTGCTCCAATTCTTTCGGGTACCTTAACTACATTAGCCCCATTTCTACCATTAGCATTTTGGTCTGGTGTTGTTGGAAGTTTTATGAAATTCATTCCAATCACTCTAATAATAACACTATTTGCATCACTTATTGTTGCTTACATATTCAACCCTATTTTTGCTGTTGACTTTATGAAGCATGACGATGAGGATCGTCCCGTTCCACTTTCAAAATTGTACAAAATTACACTCGGAATAATAGCTGCAGCAATTCCATTCTATTTATTAAGCTATACTGGAATTGGCAATTTTCTAGTTTTTATAGCCATAGTTATATTTATGCATAATATATTCTGGTATAAGGTGCTTCGGAAATTCCAGTCACGTTTTATTCCAGCAATGATGCGCAGATATGAGAGCCTTTTAGCATGGGTACTCCTTGGAAAGCGACCCATCAAAATTCTATGGGCAATGATTGCTTTATTTGTTGTTACGATGGTTGTAAACCACTATGTTAAGACAGATGTCGTATTCTTCCCAAATAACGAACCCAATTCATTGAATGCCTATATTAAAATGCCTATTGGTACTGACATACATGTTACGGATTCAGTAGCCAAAGTTGTAGAACGTCGTGTTATGGGTGTTTTTGGTAATAACAACCCAATCGTTGAATCGGTTGTGACTAATGTTGCATTAGGTGCCTCAGAAGATATCTTCGATAATTCAACTAAATCATCAAATTTAGCGAAGATTGCTATTAACTTTGTTGAGTATAGCAAACGAGGAGGCGTTAGTACAGGCGTTTATTTGGCTGAAATTCGAAAAGTGGTTAAAGATATTCCTGGTGCTGAAATCATTATTGATAAGAACAGTTCGGGACCACCAACAGGTAAACCAATCAACATTGAATTTGCAGGTGAAAATCTTACAGATTTGGTTAATACAACCTCCAAATTTATACGATTCATCGATTCACTTCAGATTGGTGGTATTGAAGAGCTGAAATCGGACTTTGCAGCTACAAAACCTGAAATTGTTATCAACCTAGATCGCGAAAGGGCAAATATCGAAGGAATTTCGGCTGGTATTGTTGGTGGTGCTATACGTACTGCAAGATTTGGCACGGAGATTTCGAAATATCGTGAAGGAGAGGATCAATATCCAATTATGCTTCGCTTTGAGGAGAACCAGCGCAACGATATTGAGCAGCTGCTTAATTTGACAATTACTTACCGTGACATGAACTCGGGTGCAATTCGCCAGATTCCTCTATCTGTTGTTGCTAAAATTGATTATGTAACCAGCTACGGACAGATAAATCGTTTAAACTTAAAGAGGGTTATCACACTTTCATCGAATGTTTTGGATGGTTATACAGCAAACGCTATTATTCCTCAAATTCAAAAAGCGTTGCCTCAGTATTCAAAACCCAATGGTGTTGAAATTAGAATTACTGGTGAGCAAGAAGATCAACAGGAGTCAATGGTGTTTTTATCCAAGGCAATGTTACTTTCCTTGTTCTTGATTATGTTTATTATGATTACCCAATTCAACTCAATGTCAAAACCATTGATCATTGTTTCGGAGGTAATATTTAGTATAATGGGTGTACTCATTGGGTATATGATTTTTGGAATGACCATTTCAATTATCATGACCGGTATGGGTATTGTTGCCCTAGCAGGTATAGTGGTGAGAAATGGTATACTTCTGGTTGAATTTACCGATGTACTCAAGGAGAAGGGAATGAAAACCCGCGAGGCCATTATTGAAGCCGGAAAAACACGTATTACACCTGTTATTCTTACTGCAACTGCAACCATTCTTGGACTAATTCCATTAGCCATTGGGATGAACATTAACTTTATTACTCTATTTACGGATTTGAATCCACACCTCCATTTTGGTGGCGATAATGTTATGTTCTTTGGCCCGCTATCGTGGACAATAATATTCGGGTTAAGTTTTGCAACATTCCTAACGCTAATTCTAATACCTGTGATGTACTTTGTAATTTACTCACGTGGTATTAGGAGACAACGCCGTAAATCCAACAGATTAGCACAGAAAGTTGATTTTAAAAAGTTGTACTAGAATTAAAATAATAACGAATAAACCCCAACCCTTTTGATTTAAGGAGTTGGGGTTGTTTTTTTTTGAATAGACCAATTAATGCATCTAGCGTCCCAACAGGAACTGTCCCGTAGGGACAAAATATCGGTAAAACTAAAAGCATTCCCCCATATCCTAAAATCCCATCGGGATGAAATAGAGTTTGGCTTATTGTAGAATACGGAAGTCCGAAAAGTTTCCGATTTCATCCCTAGCGGGATTTTTAAAAATACTCATGTTATCCTTTACCGATATAACGTCCCTATCGGGACTGTTTGATAGGGACAAAATACTGGTAGAACCTTTTTTAAAGTTCGAAACCCTTATCACACACAATACAAACAACCTCCACCCAGTATCGCATTTTGCGATTATTTGTTGCTATGGGCAAAGAAAATGCAACCCACAAAGGATGGTTGAATCAGTAAAAACCCCCTTCCCCTTAAAAAAAGGTTATAACAGGGCGATGGAATGGAATAGCCACTACGCAAAGAGTGCCAGCAACTATCGCAATTTGCGATATAATTACCCGTGGGAATTATGGGTGAGTATTTGCATAGTGTTTTTTGTGCCTTCTTCGTGTTTTTTGTGGGATAGCTACCGCTTAAACGTTCACTAAGATTTCACAAAGGGCTTTTTGGTAATCATTATTATCTGAGTGAAGTATCAAGAGGATAAAAACCGTTGTTTTTTTGTTGCCTAAGTTTCTGGGAAGCAAAAAACAATGGTTTTTTTGTTGCCTGAGTTTCTGGGAAGCAAAAAACGATTGTTTTTTCGTTGCCTGAGTTTCTGACAATGGAAAAACTGCTTTTGATATAGGAAATCTTATACCTGATACTTCTGTTATAATATTTATCATTGTTATCCGATGAAATTTTGAATGATATCTGTTTTAGAATGTTTATTAATATTACGCTGCTCTGCAGCTTAGACTTCTATTTGTAAATTACTCACTACAAATATTTTGCTGCTCTGCAGCTTTTCAAGCGGTAGCACCGCGATAATATTTGTAGGAAAAATGTTATCTACAGAAAAATAAGCCCTGTAGGGGCGTAATATTTTTCAAAGCCTCGTTGTTAATATGTTTTATGAGATTGTATTTATTTTTATCGGACAGCAGTGAATATTTATAATAGGTTTTTATTTTGAGTTCGATGTAAGAAACAATGTAATATATAATGATTATTAAGCATCTATCTACTAACCTCCCAAACCCTCCAAATTCGCAGAAACTGGAAGAGTTAAGGGTAAAATCTTTAAACCAGTAACATTCTATAATAAAACAACAAGGTTTTTGGCTGATACTGTTTAATAATTAACTTAGTACTCCAATTCAAATTGCATAGCAATACCGTTTACCCAAATTGAAGGAACAGATGTCAACAAACAAAGAATTACTAGAAAAGGCGCAAGCCTTAAACAATGAAAAAAAGTATTCTGAGGTAATAGAATTACTCCCTGACAACTTATTGGAAAAATTAAATGATGCTGATTTATATGTAGAAAAAGCACATGCACATCATGGATTATATGAAAATGATTTTTGCGAAAATGCGGTTGACAAGGCTCTCGTTATTAATCCAAATCAAGCGAAGGCGAACCATTATAAAGGCAATATCTATGTTGATTTAAAGAAATACGATGAAGCAATAAGATATTATAATAAAGCAATAGAAAGCAATCCTAAATATGCAAATCCTTACAATGGATTAGGAGATGTTTATTCAGATTTGAAAGAATACGACAAGACAATAGAAAACTATAATAGAGCTATTGAACTTGATCCTAAAAATGCATACACTTATACTGAATTAGGAAATGTTTATAAAAGTTTGCAACAATATGACAAAGCCATAGAAAACTATAATAGAGCTATTGAACTTAATTCCAAAGGTAAATATTCTTACCAAGGATTAGGAGTTGTTTATATTAATCTAAAAGACTACGAGAAGGCAATAAAATATTTCAATAAAGCCATAGAACTTGATCATAAAGATGCATACGCTTACAATGGATTAGGAAATGCTTATTATTGCAAGAAAGAATTCAATAAAGCCAATGAATCCTATAAAGAAGCAATAGAAATTGATCCCAATTTTGCATATCCTTACAACGGATTAGGAAATGTTTATAATAATTTGAAAGAATATGACAAAGCAATTGAAAATTATAATAGAGCCATCGAACTTAATCCTGGACATAAACATCCATTCAATGGATTAGGAATTGTTTATAATAAGTTGAAAAAATATGACAAAGCCATAGAAAACTTCAATAAAGCTATTAAACTTGATTCGAAGTATGCTCTTCCTTACTATAACCGTGCCATAACATATAGATTTAGAAATGAGTACCAGAATGCACTTAACGATTTTGAAAAATATATTGAGTATACCGAAGATAAATCGGATTACTTTGCATTGCAAGCCCAATCAAAAATTGAAGAATTAAATAAATCGATTACCAGTGCTGATTACGGTATTATTGAGCAACTAGTGAAGGGGATTAAAGATATTTTACTGATTAAGAATGGTTCTGTTACCCACTATACCAGCTTAACGGCAGCTAAAGCCATGATTTTAGATGATAGTAAGTTTAGGCTATCTGAATGTGCTTTTCTTAACGACTCATCAGAGGGTAGGGAACTCTTCAAGTTTCTGGGAATCTCCGAAGCACCAACCAGAAGGAGCGAGGAGAATTGCGCAATGCCATTTACTCGAAAGCCCTTTATCGGTAGCTTTGTTTCGGATATTAAGCACGACGATTTAACGCTATGGCGTATGTACGGCAAGGAGAGTAAGGAGGAGGCGAAGGGATGTTCAATAACACTTGATAGTAAAAAGTTGCAGGAAAGTTTAATGGATACAATAAAATCTGGAAGCAAAAAAGATACTCCCGACATGGTGGGTGATGACTTTAACTTCTATAGAATGGTATACAGAACTCAGAATAAAGAGAACTTATTTGTAGTACCAGGAGCTAAAGATGAAGAGAAGGAGTTAAATATTTGTATGAACCAATTAGCAGAAAAAGTAAAGGATTATATAGCCAATGTCAAAAAGAAATCATATAGTATTAAAGATTTACTGGAGCTGCTAAACTCAATAGCCTATCTATTTAAAAGTGTGGAGTACCAGTACGAGCATGAGATAAGAATGGTGGTAAATGGAGCTGGATTAGAGAAAAAGATTAATAGTGATAATAACCAGCTAAGAGTTTACATAGAAACAGTACCCATTAACCCTATAATCCAAAAAATCACATTAGGCCCAAAGGTTGAAAGGGCTGAGGAATGGGCAGCTGCTTTTTATTATGAATTAGACAAACAGCGTCTTCACCCTGAAATCTATATATCGCATTTGCCGTTTAAGTAAAGCCAAAAAGTAAGAGTTCCGAACTTTTAAAAAGTTCGGAACTCTTATCACCAATTGGGATAGTATTTATTTCTCCGCATTTTCCAACATCACCTTAACAACATCGTAGCTTATAGCCCCAAAAATCTCTTCAATATTATCGGTGTAGGTAGAATTATGGCTCATGATAGCATCTTTAATAAAAAAGGCTTTAAAATCATGATTTTCTGCACCAATGTACGTTGCCAAAACACAACCAACTGCGCTTAATCCACAAAGAAAAACCGTATTGCAACCTTTATCCTTTAGCACTCTATCCAATTCGGTTTTATTAAAACCATCGCCGTAGTGCTTTATAACCCTTGGATCGTCAGGTTTTATCTGAACTGTTGTGGGGAACTCAAAAGCTTCGGAATCGGTTTTAGGCCCTTCAACTAAATCCTGATGATGGATTCGGATAATTGGGAACCCATTCTTTCTGAAAAGATCAATCATTGCGTTAATCATATACATTCCAACCTCCTTTTCACGATCAGGAATCATCGGTAGGTAGGCGTTCTGAATGTCGATAACGAGTAAAGCAGGTCTCATACGTTTCGATTTTTGATCCTTAACCTCCTGCGAGTAGCAATTTGCAATGCTAATAAGAAGGGTAAGAATGATAATGGGTAGATTTTTCTTCATACTATTTAATTTAAAATGAATAATTTTTAAAGAGTGTACAAGTTATCTATAAATATTACTGAGAAGCATTTCTGAAAGTTAAAAAATGTGAAGGCTGTTATAAACCTTCACATTTCTTGTATTACATATCCTCCATAAAATCACTATTCGTATTTCAACGTTTTAGCAGGATTCATATTCGATGTTCTATATGCCCGAACCCCAATAATAATTAATGCTATAAATAGGGTTATTAAGCCAGAAAGGATGAATAACCACCATTTTGTATCGATATGGCTTGCATAGTTTTTTAACCAGCCAGTTGTTGCAAAATAAGTTATAGGCCACGATATAACGTTGGAGATAATTAGTAGAATTATAAACTCATTCGACATCAGCTTAATAATACTACCCGATGATGCCCCTAAAACCCTTCGTATCCCAATTTCCTTTGTGCGTTGCTCTGCTAGGAATGAGGTTAAGCCAATTAGTCCCATACTTGCAATAATAATGGCTAAAATGCTAAGCATAATAGTAAACTTTCCAAACTTCTCCTCATCATTATAAAGGCCGCTAATTTGCTGTTCTAGAATATTATACTCGAATGGTCGGGTGGGAACAAATTTGGTCCATTTACTTTCAATAAACTTAATGGCTTCTTTGTAGTTGTTCGAGTTTATCCTTACTGCAATAACTTGAGCAAATGCCTGTGGTCTGCGAAACATATCAATAATAAAATTATTCAAAGGGCTACGCAACGACATCGCATGAAAGTCTTTAACAACCCCAATAACTCTTTCATCCCCATCTAACGATTTAACCTTTCGCCCAATAGCATTCTCATTTGTCCAACCCATGTTTTTTACCATGGTTTCGTTAATCATAACAGCATTTACGGTATCGCTAGGGAAATCTCTGGAGAAAGCCCTACCCGAAACAACCTTAAAATCGAAAGTTTGGATAAAATCCCAATCAACCAAAAATGCCGGAACATAATAGTCTTCGCCAGCGTTTAATCCCTCAATCTGGTAAGCTCGTGTGTTATGGTTTACACCAAGTACATCCTCCATTCCTGTAACAGAAACTATATTTTTATCGCTACGTAATTCCTCTTTAAAAGCCTCGTAATTTCTGAATAGCTGTCCAACGGACTGAAAAGTTATAATTTGATCCTTTTTGAAACCAATTTTTGCATTTCGCATAAAGTTAAGCTGAGCAAAAACTACAAATGCACCTATTATTAATCCTATTGAAATTGTAAACTGAAAAATCACCAAACCCCTCCGTGCCGTAACACTTTTTGAGCCATTTTTAAGTGATCCTTTCAGTACTTTAAGCGGTTGAAACGATGATAGGAATATTGCTGGGTATAATCCGGCAAATAGGCCAACAACTACTGATAAAGGTATGATGAAAGCAAGCAGTTTAGGTTGGAATAAAAATGAGGTGAGTATATGCTTCCCTGTAAAATTATTTAATCCTGGAAGGAAAATTTCAACAAGAATTAGAGCGATAATCATTGCAAAAACGCTTTGGATAACAGCTTCACCTAGGAACTGCAAGGCTAAACCTTTACGATTACTCCCAAACACCTTTTTAATGCCAATCTCCTTTGCCCTACCTGCGGAGCTTGCTGTAACCAAATTCATAAAATTGATACAGGCAAGAATAAGAACAATAGCGGCAATAATTGATAGAATATAAACATACATTATATCGCTATTCTGACGCATTTCATACATGTGGTGCGATTTCAGATGTATATCCTTTAAGCTCTGTAGGTAGTGTCTTACATCCTGATTTTGAATGCCAGTGTAGTATGTTTTATAGAACTCAGGGAATTTTTTATCGAGCATTTCTGGTTTAATCCCCGGTTTTAACAGAACGTAAGTCCAGCAAGGATTCCAAATCCAACCGGGGTTAAACTGACCTCTTCCACGGTTGAATTGAATAAAACTTGATAGAGAGGCCATCAAATCAATCCTTAAATGCGATTGAGCTGGTAGATCCTTTATAATCCCAGTAACTTCAAAGTTTGCAAACTCCTCTACCCGTAAATTTTTGCCAATTGGTGATTCTTTCCCAAAATATCTTTTTGCAGTTGATTCAGTTATTACAATTGTTCCCGGTCTGGCAAGGGCTGTTTTTGAATCTCCTTGTACGAAAGGAATAGTAAATATATCGAACACGCTCGAATCAGCAAGAACAAAATTTGGTTCATTAAACTTTATAACCTCGTTTTTGCTATTCGTATAATCAAAAAACCATTGAGGACGCAAAGCATTGAAAAACCTTACTGATTTCTCTACCATATCTGGGTAAGCGGTTTCAAGTGTTGGCCCTAATGGGAATGGACATGTTGCTGCATCCTCATTAGCATCGTTAGCGTTGTAAAAGCGGTTAACGCGGTATACTCGATCAGCTTTTTCGTTAAACCTATCGTAGCTAAGCTCATCGGTTATGTAAAGTACAATAAACATAAAACTTGCTAAACCAATTGCAAGCCCGCTAATGTTGATTAGCGAATAGTTCCAGTATTTTGCAATATTCCTAATTGCGATGGTAATGATATGTTTAAACATACTCTTTTCAATTAAATTATTTATAATTTTTTAATTTAATATGGATATGTTTAACTACTAACAAATACCATGAATATTTATTTATCTATTTTATAATCATACATTTATATGCCTTTCTGAACTGATTTATATGTACGAAACTGCCCATTAGCTGTACGTAATCGAACAGGTAATGAGCAGTCAAAACTAAATGCAAATTGTAAGTAGAAATATTAAAGTTTAGTTCTAAAACTATACTTAAATCATTATCCTATTTGGGGTAGTAAAGAAGAAAATCGTACTTAAAAGTTACTACTCCATCGGGTGTAGGAACATCAAACTGAATTTTTCTTGTACCTAAATCGGGAACAGGGAAATATACCATACCTCTAATGGAATAGCCAGGCGAAAGGGTTGTTTTCCGAAGCGAAGCCGTTTCCCAAGTATTACGATTATCATTAAGCGATATAATCTGGTTCTCAGTACCAATCTGATTAATAGCAGTAGTTCCAAGAGCCAAATCAACACCAACTTCCACTAAATCGGTATTGTTAACAGAATTATTTGAATTACCAGAATTTGAATTTTTCATATCGGTATTTGAGGCAACAATTGCCAAAGGTATTGCCGCTGCGAATATAGCTACTGCCGCTATTTGTGAGTTTTTCCGAGATGCTTCGGCTCTAGAGTTATCCATATCTATTTTCAGAAGTTCAGCCTCGGGATCAATGGCGTGGATGGGAACATTATCGTAAATCACACTTTGCGATACATTGTTCCAACGCCCAGCGTAAAATTTTATATCTTCGGGAGCAACAAGAAAATCAACCCCTTTGCTATTAATTACCTCGATATCAAATATTATATACTTTTCGTTATTACCGTAGTATGATGCATGAACCTCATAGTCTCCCTTTTTATAGCTAACATACTCCTTCCCTTTCTCCCATGTGGTTTGAGTCTCCTCTGGTTTAAATCGCATAATAGGCTTTGGCGAAAAACATGAGGTAAGCATTGCAAGAACTGCAATAACAATAGCGGTTTTATAAGTTTTCATTGTAATATTTTTTGTTTTTAATAGCACAAATATTAATATCCTAATTTCCGATATCTAGCAAATATACTGCCAAAAAGGATTTTCCTTTGGTTAAAAAACACTATACTCCAATAAAATGTTGATTGGTAGGTGTTTTTAAAGATATATTAATATGCAATTTGTGATGGTTGTATGTATTAAAAGGATTAAGTAGCCTGAGTTTTGAGGATTAATAAATATGGGTATATTTGTATATAGGGATGTCAAAAACTAGACCTATAATAAATTAGGTGTAAGCCAATGATATCATGAAACATATAATTACCAAAATACTTGAATTAATTCACTCAAATAGAGAAGGAGATTATTGGGATTTCAAAAGAGAGCCGCATGACAATAAAGCGTCTTTATTACATGATATAATATGTTTATCCAATTCTTTACATAAAGGTGAAAAATATTTGATTATTGGCGTTGCAGACCCAACTGAAAATTGTGAAATAATCGGATTGACTAAAGGACAAGAAAATAGAAAGAATCAATCAAATCTTATAGATTTTTTGCGTAACAAACCATTTGCGGGAGGAATAAGACCTGAAATAGAAATTGAAACGATTTTATTAAATAGCTTAGAAGTTGATGTTATAAAAATTAAGGATAATCCATATAAACCTTATTATTTAACATCTGACATACGTGATAAAGACAAATGTGTAAAAGCACATCATATTTATACGAGAGTAGTTGATACAAATACACCAATAGATTCTTTTGCAGATTTGTATCATGTCGAAAAAATGTGGTATCAGAGATTTGGACTAGATTTAAATCCTTCAGAAAGATTTAAAAAACTTTTACTTAGACCAGATGAGTGGTTTGAGGATTTTGGAAATGTGGAATATGCTTATCATAAAGATTTCCCTGAATTTAGAATAGAGGTCTCAGAGCCAAACGAAATGTGGGAGCCATTCTGTGAGTTTTATCCAAACAACAAAGGTTATTATGGAAAAGCCTTATTTAAATACCAATTAAATACACTTTTTGAACTAACTTATATCTATTGTGATGAAATGAGAATAATGCTTGCCAATCCAAGTTCAAGATATGTCAAAATAGGAAATGAAGAACAATGGTTCTACTATTACGATTTGAGCACTTGGGATGGAATATTTCTTCAATTTTTACTTCGCAAAAAGATACATTTTGGTTCACGTGGATTAGGTGCACCGTTTTTAATTTTTAATAACAATGACAAAGTGAATGAATTCCAGAAATATTTAGAAAACAATAAATCAGTTATTGATTCACTGCAACCTGACTGTGTTCCTACTCAGAGAAAGAAAGAGTATAATTCTGTTGTAAGTTTAGAATTTCTGTGTAAAGCAAAAATGATATTTGAAAAAATGGACTACACCTAACAGCGTATTTATTGTATTTGGGCAGATGACGCATTTGGAGGGTTAGTAGTTTGCTAGGTTTACTATCGGGTGACGAGTCAGCAGTTTTAACCGCCCAAACAGCACTAATTATTAGTACCTTATGGAGATGAAGAAACTAATACTTTACATATTTCTCAGTTTCTTGTTTTTAAGAGTGGCAGGACAGCGTATTGAGTTTTCTGGTGGTTTAAATAACAATCGGTTTTTTAGTTCACAGAAAGATGGAGGACATCTTAGAACAAATTTTAACAATACTTATAGCTATTCGCTAGGAATTGGATTAGAAGACATCAAATTAGACACTCTATTAAAATTTAGGATTATTTTAAAATTTGACAATTATAGAGGTAGTATACACACAATAAATGGCGGACTTGCTGGAGAAAGCACAACTAACGCTACTGTAGACAAATATATAGTTGGACTGGGAGTATACCCATTGAACTTTAATATCAATAAAAAAATCAGGATTAGCCTTGGGGGTGAGATCAATTATTTAATTGCTGAAACGGAATCGGGATACCAATCATCTTGGCAAATAGGACAACCAGATTCATATAAATTAACTGAAAATGGGTCAATTACGAAAAATAGCAGATTTAATTTTGGCCTATTATTTAGAATTGGCTATGATATTAGATTAAAGAAAGATTGGTACATAGTTCCTCAATACATTTTTTATAGGGGTTTGACTGAAGAATTTAAAAACATTGAAGCACCAACAATGTCGCTACGACATTATTTGCAGATAGGAATAATTAAACAATTAAGATAAAGGCGGTTTAATTAAGTTTAATCTCTTGAATACGCTTGTTTAGCCGAACGAAGTGTGGTAACATTGAAGATTATCCAACACATCCAAAATCTTTTCTCCATCATTACTACTCCAAAAATTGACAAACTTCTCGATCGTTAATTAATCAGATTTGTTATTCCTACCAACAGGCAAATCGTAAAAATCAATAAATTCTATATTAAGTAATTATTGTTTGTATAAACAGCCATATAAATATTTGATAATGTGGGAATTTAAAAACATTGTTAATAAATAATTGTATTTCAGGTGTAACGTTTTTACATAATTAACCATTAATATGTAAAACTCCCTATATTGGTTTCGTTAAACGAAATCTTTTTTCATTATAAATACTTATAGCAAACGAAACTAATTATCCCGAAAATAATGAACTGTAGTAATCATAAACACCTAAATAACCTAATTTTTAACTTAACCTAACTTATCATGTTTAAAAAACTACAATGGTTAGTGCTATTTATAGGGATTACATCATCTTCTCTATATGCACAAATCCCTGCAGGATATTATAATACTGCAACAGGGACGGGTTATACTCTAAAGACCCAACTGTACAATATAATCAAAGGTCATACGGATCTTGGTTATGCTGGTTTATGGACAACCTACCAAACTTCTGATCGGGATTACTCTTATGAAAATGATGGAACCATACTAGATTTGTATTCTGAGAACCCAACAGGTGCTGATCCCTATAATTTCACATACAGCACCGATCAATGTGGTACTTATGCCGTTGAGGGTGATTGCTATAATAGGGAACACATGATACCACAATCCATTTTCAACCAAGGATCTCCTATGGTTGCTGATGCTCATTTTATTACAGCTACCGATGGTAAAGTAAATGGGATGAGATCTAATTACCCACATGGTATGGTTGGAACTGCTACCTATACTTCCCAAAATGGTTCTAAACTAGGTTCAGCATTAAATTCAGGTTATTCTGCGGGATATTCAGGGACAGTATTTGAGCCTATTAACGAATTTAAAGGCGATATTGCTCGTATGTATTTTTATTTTGCAACACGTTATGAGAACGTAGTTACAACATGGGGTGTATCCTACGCTATGTTTAATGGTACCACAAATCAGGTATTTGCCCAACCTTTCTTAACTATTCTTTTAACATGGAATGCACAAGATCCTGTAAGTGCAAGTGAAATAGCAAGGAATAACGCAATTTATGCCAGACAAAATAATAGGAATCCATTTATTGATCATCCCGAATATGCAAATCAAATTTGGAGTACATCTACAGATACACAAGCACCAACAGCACCAACCAATTTGGCTGCTTCTAGTGTTGCTTCAACTACATTAACTTTAGGATGGACTGCTTCAACCGATAACGTTGGTGTAACTGGTTATGATATTTACAAAAATGGGACATTACTTACTTCCGTTACAACCACAACCTATAATGTTACTGGTTTAACTGCTGCAACAGCATATACCTTCTATGTTAAGGCTAAAGATGCTGCTGGCAATATTTCTGCTGCAAGCAGTACTATAAATGTAACTACTTCTGCTTCTGATACACAAGCGCCAACCGCACCAACCAATTTAGCTGCATCAAACGTTGCTCAAACAACGCTAACCTTAGGATGGACTGCTTCAACTGACAATGTTGGGGTAACAGGTTATGATATATACAGAAACGGAACTTTGCTTACTTCAGTTACAACCACAACCTATAACGTTACTGGTTTAACTGCTTCTACAGCATACTCCTTCTATGTTAAGGCAAAGGATGCTGCGGGTAATATTTCTGCGGCAAGCAGTACTATTAATGTTACCACAGCTTCATCAACGGTTAGCTACTGTACTTCCCAAGGAAATAGCTGTGCGGACGAATGGATTTCGAAGGTAGTTATAGGTGCATTTACAAACTCATCCACCGCTGCGGGTTACACCGATTTTACAAGTAAAACAATAACATTAACTGCTGGTACCGCTGCTAGTATTTCATTAACACCAGGGTTTACCAGTTCGGCATACAATGAATACTGGAAAATCTGGATTGACTACAATGGGGATAAAGATTTTGCTGATGCCAACGAGCTAGTTTTTGATGCTGGAGCTGTATCCAATACAGTCAAAACAGGGACAATTAACGTTATTTCTACTGCATCAGGAACTACCCGAATGAGGGTTTCGATGAAATATAATGCTGCTCAAACAGCCTGTGAGGCATTCGGTTACGGCGAAGTTGAAGATTATACGGTTACATTTGGTGCTGTTGTTCCAGATACACAAGCACCAACAGCACCAACCAATTTGACAGCATCTAATGTTGTTCAAACTACTCTAACCTTAGGTTGGACTGCATCAACAGATAACGTTGGAGTAACTGGTTATGATATATATAAAAATGGGATATTGCTTACTTCTGCTGCCACTACAAGTTATAATGTAACTGGCCTAACTGCTTCTACAGCTTACTCTTTCTATGTTAAGGCAAAGGATGCTGCGGGTAATATTTCTGCTGCAAGTACCACTTTAAATGTTACAACAGCGGCCAATGGGGGTACTTCAAAATTGGAAACCTTTGCTAATTTTTCAGTAGGAGCTTCTTACCTAACGGGTACATTTTTAGGACAAGATGGTTCTACGTGGTCGTACAATGGTGCCAGAGGCGATATTGCTATAACAGGCTCGGCTCCAACCCTAGGAAAGGGCAGAACACCACTAAGCTATGTTACATCAGGAACTATCCAAGGTGGTGTAGGTACATTGAAATTTGATTGGATGCGGGCATTTACTACATCAGTAAATCTATATGTTTATGTTAATAGTACACTTGTAAAAACCATCACCGGTGGTACTGTAAATGTACCTGCTAACTCAGGTATAATTACAGTAAATATTGCTGGTGCTGTTACACTTAAATTTGTTCAAGTTAATTCAACCTCAGGACAAGTAACTATCGATAATATAGAATGGACTCCTTATACTACCGCTATTGCAAAGTCAATAGAAGAAAACTTGGATAACCCTGTATCAGAATTCAATATGTATCCAAATCCAGCAAGTAATGTTTTAACGATTATTACAAATAGTAGTAATAACCAATATACCATTGTTGATATTTATGGGAAAACCATTGAGCGTGGAAATCTTAAAAGTGAAGCACACATTAATGTTTCTACTTTAGTAAAAGGTTTGTACTTTGTAAATATTACGGATGATAAAGGGAAAACTCAAACTAAGAAATTCATAAAGGAATAAATACTTCAAGTTTAAATGTAAGAAGACGGCCATTAAGCCGTCTTTTTACATTTGCAAACGAAGGATCTTATATTAGACATTATATAGATTAGGCTGTTTTGAGTTTGATAAGAGTTCCGAACTTTTTAAAAAGTTCGGAACTCTAGGGTTTAACTTCTTTTTCGAGGATTAAATTTTCTGAGAAAACTTTAGGTATAACAGTTGTTGCTTAATCTGTATAAAGTCTATTATACTATATTCGAATAAGTCTCGCTTATTCAGATTTACAATTCCTGTGTTTCAAACACTAACAAAAATTCGCCTGAGACAAAATCCTATTAATTCAACTATTCACTAGTCATAATAAACAATGGCTGCATTTCAAAGCTTTTAAAGTAAGGTCTTAGCCTATCGGTATTGTAGTAACGTTGGATGTTTACAACCTTTTTTTGGCTCGATACTACATCGATTGGTACATTATCGTACCGTCCATTTTTAAGAACAACCAAGCGACCATGAATGCCTTTAAGGATTAAATCAAGCGCTAGGTTTCCAAAAGCCATTGGAACAATGGAATCAATAGCATCTGGCTCGCCCCCACGAACGAGGTAACCTAAGTTCTGGCTAATAATATTAACTACTTTACCCTTGTTATATTTTGGAGTAAGCTCCTTAATTTGCTTTGATACCAACTCTCCTATCCCACCCAATTTTGCATGACCAAAGGCATCCTTCTCTGTTCCTTGGAAAGACATCTCCTCCATTCCTTCAAACATAGCACCCTCAGATACCAGCACAGTTGAATACTTACTAGGATTCTTGGCTCTATCTTCAATTAGTAACTCTGTTAGCCGATCAATATTAAATTTATATTCAGGGATAACACACCTATTTGCGATTCCAGCCATTGTAGGTATCATCGCAGTAAAGCCAGCATACCGACCGAATACTTCCATAACAAGAATTCGTTCGTGGGAACCAGCCGACGTTCGGAGAATATCCGTTAATGAGATTGTTCTTGTAACACAAGTACTAAACCCAATACAATAGTCGGTTCCGGGAACATCATTATCCATCGTTTTTGGGATGGCTATCACCTTTACACCCTCCTTGTATAGCCTAACACCATAGCTAAGCGTATCATCGCCCCCAATTGGAATTAAGTAATCGATGCCAATAAAATTAAGGTTTTTAAGAACCTCTGGGGTAAGATCGTTCATCTCTTTATTATAATGATCTTGTAAATGATCAGGTACCGATGATTTAAGAACCTTACTTGGGTTAGTCCTTGATGTGTGAAGAAATGTACCACCTGTTCGGAATGCTTTATTTACCCTCTCTTCGGTTAGTTCCTCAAAACAATTGCTGTTATCAACCTTTTTATCCCTAATGACTTCAATCATCCCTGCCCAACCTCTTTTTATCCCAATAACTTCATAACCCTCACGCAATGCTCTAATGGTTATTGCTCTAATTGCCGGATTTAAACCAGGTACATCGCCACCCCCTGTTAGTATGGCTATAACCCCTTTACTCTTCTTTGTACTTGCTGACATATTGATATAATTTAATGAATTCGAATAAAGATATGCTATAAAACTAATAAAGTCAATGTTAATAATATTACGAATGTAACAATTAATAAACAAAAAAGCAGATGTATACTCATCTGCTTTGTACTTTTAAATTTAATAGATTAATTCCAAGTTATCATTAATTCAGTGATTGAATCCCCTTTTGTCATCGATTTTGTAGGTGATATTTTAACATTTTTACATCCAGTAATTTCAAGCGCTTTTTGAATCCACCCAAAAATTCTGGCCTCCAGTACTTCATTGTTTACAGGTAACTTTGTTACAATCATTATTACATGCTTAGCTCCTGTTTCTTTAATTGAAAGAACAGCAGGATCATAATACGAGGGTAGTATTTGACCTGCACGTGCAATAATGAACTGTGGTGTTGCCAACTTAACAAATATTTTATATACCCCTTTCAGTGCCGATTCTGAGCTATACCTGCCTGTTTCCCAACCAGCTTTTATAACATCACCATTAAAAATAACCTTACCTATTGCAATTGTTGGCTCTATAGCAGCATCTTTTACTGAATACCAATCGGAAACATACACTGGTTTGGACATTATAACTCTTGATGCCTCCGGCATTGCTTTTAGCCATTCAGCGTACTTGCTGCTGTATTGAGTTTGAACAAACTCTTGAATAGATCTAACGGCTGTTCCTTTTACATGCATATTGAGTAGTTTAAATTGATATTAAGATGGATAATTAAAATATTGAGCAAAAAACACTTGAATACAATAAAAATGAAATTAATGCCTTATTATTGCAAGTAAAGAATTCTTAAACAGAAAACTGATATCATAATTACAGAAAAATTGCAATGGTGATATGAATCATTTTTTTAGTTGATGTGCAATTATACTTATCTTTAAAATCGATATTCTTTCTAATTTAGCTATAAAATAATAGAAAAATGAAAAAATGTATTATCCTCATTCTTCTTGTCTTTTACACGTTGTATGCATTTAGCCAAGTAAATGAAACTTATGAAACAGGTAAGCATCAAAGCAAATTAAAATCGTCAAATACAGTAATCTATAATCCAAAAATGGATGCCTATAATGTGGTGTACTATGGGCTGAATATTGAAGCATCAAACTTAACTAGTACAATTTCCTCTGGAAGAGTTATTATCAAAGCAAAAGCAGAGAATGCCCCTTTAACGGAATTCGTAATCCAGCTAATAAACGAACTTACAGTTTCTCAGGTAAAAATTGATGGGCAAGTAGTAACCTTCTCCCATGTAAACAATGAGATTTCCTTCACCTGCCCAATACCAATTCCAGTTGGAGAGCTTTTTACAGTGGAAGTGGAATATTCGGGAATACCTGTTGGAGCAGGATGGTCAAATACGGTCGCATCGAACTGGAATATGTCAGTAACATGGACATTATCCGAGTCATTTCATGCTTACGAGTGGTTTCCAGTTAAACAATCGCTAACGGATAAGGCAGATAGCGCAGATATCTACGTTACTGTTCCATCAAACCTTAAAGTAGCCTCAAATGGCTTACTAAAGAATGTTGCTGATGTTGGAGGTGGAAAGAAAAGGTTTGAATGGCAGTGCCGTTACCCAATTGACTATTATCTTATTTCAGTAACTATTTCCGATTACATAGAATACAATATTTATGCAAATCCAACTGGTCTTGGTAAACCATTGCTAATTCAAAACTTTGTATACAATGTTAGTAGCTGTTTGGACATATACAAAAACGCAATTGATGGTACTCCGGCAATAATTGAGTTGTACTCAAACCTCTTCGGGATGTATCCTTTTTCAAATGAAAAGTATGGTCATGTTATGGCTCCTTTCGGAGGTGGCATGGAGCATCAAACAATGACAACTGTTGGCTCCTTCTCAAATGGATTAATTGCACACGAACTCGCCCATATGTGGTTTGGCGATTATGTTACCTGCAAAACATGGCAAGATATATGGATTAACGAGGGATTCGCCTCATATGCCGAGTATATCAATCTTCAAAATCTTAACAGTCAGGCTAATGCAGATTTATGGATGGAATCTGCTCATTATAGAGCAAAACTGAAACCAAATGGTAGTGTTTACCTTGGAATTGCTGAATCTACAGATGAGAATAGGATTTTCAGTACCGAACTCTCCTATAAAAAAGGTGCATGTATTATCCATATACTTAGATATGAGATAAATAACGATTCTTTATTTTATTCAATACTTAAACAATTTCTTAATCGTTTTGGTCATTCAACCGCAACAGGTGAGGATTTTAAGACGGTTGTAAACGAATTAACTGGTCAGGACTATACATGGTTTTTCGACCAGTGGTATTATGGGTATGGTTTCCCTGAATTCACAATCAAATATGGTTACACTGGGAGTCAGAGTTGGGTTGCCATTTCGCAAATCCCTTCAAACCTATCAACGCCCTTGTTTAAAACATCTATGGATTTAGTTCTTAAGTTTAATGATCAAACAACATCAACGCAAAGAATCTTCATTTCTGAAAATCCACAAATCTTCACCTTTGATACGCCAAAGATTCAATCGTTACAAGTTGATCCATTGAGTTGGCTCTTATGTAAATTTGGTTCTATTGAATCAAATGATGCAGATTCCTGGGTTACCATAGATCAAAACCCCTTTTCCAATAAGATTCAATTCACTATTCTACAAGACTACCAAAGCATTAAAGTTTCCATAACAGATATAACTGGAAAAGTACTTTACAACCTATCATTCAACAGCCAATTTTTTGAAATAGATACTTCGAAGTTACCCAAAGGAACTTACATAATAAAAGTTTCAGATGGAAATAGATATGCAGTAAAGAAGATAGTCAAAGGGTAGTAATAATTCTTTATTCGAAATGCTAACGATGATAAAACTAACCAACTTATGATAATTGAGATAATCAAAATATATTAAAACAAATGGCTGTAAAAAAAATTCTATCTCTTGGAAATCCAATGCTCTATGAGAAATCAGCAGAGATTTCAATCAATGAACTCGATTTGGTAAAATCCACAGTTGTTGATTTGCACGATACACTTATCGATTTTAGAAAGCAATATAATTGTGGTAGAGCAATTGCCGCTCCACAATTAGGCATTATGAAGCGGCTTATTTACATGTATATTGATAAACCTATTGTTTTTATTAACCCCTCTCTAGATCAATTTAGCCCCGAAATGTTCGAAGTTTGGGATGATTGCATGAGCTTTCCAAATCTTTTAGTAAGAGTTAATCGATATAAAAGCTGTAGAATTAAATTTAAGGACACTAATTGGCAAGATCAGAAATTAACCTTTAGCAATGATCTTTCGGAGCTAATACAACACGAATACGATCATCTTGATGGAATTCTAGCGACTCAAAGGGCTGTTGATCAATTTTCGTTTGCACTAAAAAGTCATGTAAAGGTTTAAAGGATCTAAAGTCATCTCCCAAAAAGTAAAACAATAGTGAAAGATCAAAATTGCATAATTCTATCCTTTCAATTACTTTTATCGCAATTCAAATATCCTTAAAAAAGTTTTTATGACTCAAAAATTCAAAACACCAATAGTTCCAATTACTATCCTTGCTGCGCTATTCTTTATATTCGGTTTTGCCACTTGGTTAAATGGTACGCTAATTCCTTACCTTAAAATTGCTTGCGAACTCAATACCTTTCAATCTACATTTGTTGCATTCGCATTTTACATCTCCTATTTTGTAATGGCAATACCATCGTCATGGATATTAAGATTTACAGGGTTTAAAAAAGGTATGATGGTGGGCTTATTAGTAATGGCTGTTGGAGCATTAATATTTATACCAGCTGCAAATACTCGTACCTATGGATTGTTCCTAACAGGGCTATTTGTTATTGGTACAGGATTATCTTTACTTCAAACAGCATCAAATCCTTATATCACTATAATTGGGCCTATTGAAAGTGCTGCAAAAAGGATTAGCATAATGGGTATCTGCAACAAAGTTGCCGGTGTGCTTGCTCCTATAATATTGGGTGCTATAATTCTTTCTGATGCTGATACTCTTACCAAGGAACTCCAAGGGTTGGATTCAGCCGCTAGGGCAATTCGGCTTGATGAGATTGCAGCAAGGGTTATAAATCCATATATAATCATGGCAATAATCCTCACAGGTCTGGCATTGATGATAAGGTTATCGCCACTTCCAGAAATTGAAATGGAGCAAAATGAAAATGATAATCAAAAACCTGCGGAGGATAGAAAAAGTGTTTTCATGTACCCCAATCTTGTACTTGGCGTTATTGCAATTTTCTTATACGTTGGTGTAGAGGTAGTAGCAGGAGATACTCTTCCGTTGTATGGACAATCGCAGGGTATTGCACTTTCGGAGGCACGATACTTCACCTCTTTTACGTTAGCCGCTATGGTAATTGGGTACATTATTGGAATTATAACAATCCCTAAATTCATATCTCAATCCAGAGCATTAGCCATTTCGGCTGGTACTGGAATTATTTTTAGTCTCTGCGCAATTTTCACAAATGGCTATACATCAGTTTTGTTTATCGCACTACTTGGTTTAGCCAATGCGCTTATGTGGCCTGCAATATGGCCTTTAGCAATACATGGTATTGGTAAATACACAAAAATTGGGTCTGCACTGCTGATTATGGGTATTGCCGGAGGTGCTGTATTTACGGTTCTTTGGGGTCGCCTATCGGTGATTCAGGCAATTGGACACCAACTGGCATATTGGATTATGATTCCATGCTACTTGTTTATACTCTACTACAGCATAAACGGGCATAGAATATTAAGTTGGAGAAAACTTAGAGCTAAAAATTAGTACCTACATTTGGTTATTGAGTTCGTTTTAAAACATAAAAAATGAAAAAATTAAGATTCTCCCTAGCCTTAGCACTTATTCTATTTGTACAATTATGTTGGGCTCAGCAGCCAAATAGTAAATGGGAAAAATGGAATTTTCTGATGGGAGAATGGGTTGGCGAAGGTAACGGGCAACCCGGTAAAGGGGGTGGATATTTCTCGTTTAATACCGATTTGGATGGAAATATTCTTGTACGCAAGAGTCACACAGAATTCCCTGCAACATCCGATAAGAAAGCCTCCGTTCATGACGATTTAATGTATATCTACACAGATTATACTGGGAATATCTCAAAAGCAATTTATTTTGATAATGAGGGTCATGTAATAAACTACTCGATAACCTATTCGGAAAACTCAATAGTGTTAACAAGCGAAGCAATACAGAATGCTCCCAGATTTCGCCTTTCATACATTGTAATCGATAAGGATTCGGTTAATGTTCGGTTTGAATTTGCTCCACCTTCAAAACCCGATGATTTTAAAATCTATATCGAAGGGAAAAGTGTAAGGAAAAAGTAACCCACAAACTATCCTAAATACCATTCTCGTGATTAGAGAAATGAATGATACCGATGACTCCAGAGTACTCGAAATTTATAGCATGGGTATTGAAACGAGGAATGCGACGTTCGAAACATCTGTGCCAAGCTGGAAGGAATGGGACTCAAAGCATCTGAAGCATTCAAGATTTGTATATGTGGAAGATGGACTAATTCTAGGATGGATTGTCTTTTCTCAAGTATCATCTCGTTATGTTTATAGAGGGGTTGCCGAGGTGAGCATTTATGTCGATTTAAAATATGGAGGGAAAGGTATTGGCTCTAAACTAATGGAAACAGGCATAAAATCCTCCGAAGAAAATGGTATATGGACTATTCAATCGAGCGTATTTCCTGAAAATGCTGCAACTCTAAAGCTCCATCAAAAATTCGGTTTTAGAATTATTGGAAAACGTGAGCGAGTTGCCTCGCTTGATGGTACTTGGAGGGATACCATATTGCTTGAACGAAGAAGTAAAATTGTTGGGAATTAGTATAATATCTCTGTTTTGTTTTAATATAATAATGCGAATTTTAGAGTAGAAAAAAAGGCAAAAAACACAATCAATAACTCCGCCATTTAAGACGGAGTAGATTGAGAAAGGGGAATAGGGCTTTAGCCCAACATCAATTAAATTAACTATTACAAAATAAAATGATACAATTATTTAATTAACTGAGAAAGTTGCTGAAATAAACAAACTAAAATCAAGGGCTAAAGCCCAGATAATTTAATGATTACAGCCTTCGCCTTAAAAGGTGGAGTTATTGATTCAACAATTAATTGACATAAGTAAATGTCTAACTTAATTTTATTTTCGTGAAAAAAACATTCGAAGATGTAGTTTTCGAAAAGATTCAACCTACCGATGGTTATAGCAATAAATACATTGGTTGTACATTCAAAAACTGTGATTTTTCCAACGTTAATTTTGGCATAGCCGAATTTATCGATTGTATATTCATCTCATGCAACCTAACAATGGCTAAGTTCGATAGCACAACACTTAGCAGGGTTAAATTTGATGCTTGTAAACTATTTGGGGTCGATTTTAGTAAATGCTCCAAATTACTTTTCTCCGTATCATTTGAAAACTCAATTTTGAACTACTCTCTCTTCTCCAGGAATGATTTAAAAAATACAGTATTCAATAGCTGTAAGCTAATTGAGACGAATTTTATTGAAACAAACCTCACATCGACAAAGTTTCTTAATTGCGATCTCGAAAAAGCGCTCTTTGATAGGACAAATCTTGAAAAAGCCGACTTTTCCACTTCTCAAAACTATACCATAAATCCTGAGTTGAATAAGCTCAAAAAGACCAAATTCTCAATGCCAGATGTTATTGGCCTTTTACGAGGTTTGGATATTATTATTCAAGAGTGAATCCGTTCAAATAATATCAACTTGGATTATCGTATATGTCCAAAGGAATGTTCTATAATTTATCTCTAATATTGGTATAATCATTTGATGATTTACTAATATTACTATTTTTGAGCATAAGGATATATATGATTTAACAAAGACAAGTCGTTTTAAAGATTTTTTCAATTTTGAAATTATAAGTTTTGAATATGGAAAACTTTCCAAAAATTGAATTACATGTTCACCTGGACTGTTGTTTAAGCTATGATTTTGTGGCAAAGAGAAAAAAAATATCTCACGAAGATTTTATTAAGAATTTTGTTGCTGGCGATAGCTGTTCAAGTTTAACCGATCATTTGAGCTATGTACGTAATGAATTAGAATTACTTCAAACAGAGATAGATTTAAAAGATGCAATAACAGATCTATTCGATCAGTTTAAGAGCGACAACGTAATTTATGCCGAAATACGATTCTGCCCATTACTACACTCGGAAAAAGGGCTTTCTCCCGAAGAGGTTGTTAAAATATTAAGCGATGCCGTAGTTGAATGTCAGGAATTATATAAAATCGAAGCCAATTTAATCCTAGCAACCCTTAGGGAATACTCACCTGAACAAAGTCAGCTCATTTACGATCTCGCTAAAAAAAATATGCATAAGAAAGTTGTTGCAATCGATTTAGCATCCGATGAAATAAAATACGGAATAGGCAATCATATTGGAATTTATAAATCAGCAATGCTCGATAATGTTAATAGAATAGCACATGCCGGTGAAGTTAACGGGCCAGAAAGTGTTTGGGAAACAATCAAAAATCTGAATCCATCAAGAATTGGACATGGGGTAAAGAGCATTGAGGATAGCGAACTAATAAACTATTTAATTGAAAAAAATATTCACCTAGAAGTTTGCCCTTCCAGTAATTTAAAATCTAAAATCTACCCCAATTTAAAAGAACATCCCATAAATGAACTCTATAGAAAAGGCATTTCTGTTGGAATAAATACCGATGGTAGAACCATGACATATACAACATTAAATAATGAATATCAAAATCTGATAAACGCATTTGGATGGGAGAAAACCGATTTCCTGAAATGTAATATAAATTCTATCTCCGCTTCATTTTTAGATAATCACAAAAAAGAGAAATACATTGAACAGCTAATTAATTCATATAAATAAATACGGACACAGCATATCTTCTTGATTTTTTGGTACTTTTTTATCAAGAAAAAAGTACAATAAAAACAATTACAGCATATAGTTTCCAAACAAAGTTCATTTAATCTGTTTACACAAGCTTCTTTACATCATTCATTTGCTCCTTTCTAATATATTGTCTAGTTTTGAATAGCATAATAGATATACCTTACTATATTAACTTACCTAATCTGAGACTTATAACCTTTATTTTATGTATTTATTCTTTGATACCGAAACAACAGGTTTACCAAAAAATTGGAAAGCACCTATAACTGACCTTAAAAACTGGCCACGTCTTGTACAACTAGCATATCTATACTATGACGGAAATGGTAACAAAATTTCGGATGGTGATTTTATAATTAAACCCGAAGGATTTACCATCCCAGCAGATGCATCTCGTATTCATGGAATCTCAACAGAAAGGGCACTTAAAGAGGGTAAATCATTAAAGGAAGTTTTAGAACACTTTCATTCATTAATTGGTAAAGCAGAGGTTCTTGTTGCGCATAATATGAGTTTTGACGAAAAAATTGTAGGTGCCGAATTTTTAAGGATTGGAATGCAAAACTCAATTCCCACAAAAAAGAAAATATGCACAATGCAAAGCACCACAAATTTTTGTGCCCTTAATGGCCCTTACGGTTATAAATGGCCAAAACTGTCGGAGCTACACTACAAACTATTCAAAACAGGATTCGACGAAGCGCATAATGCAGCAGTAGATATAACTGCAACAGCAAAGTGTTTTTGGGAGCTAAAGAGAATTGGAAAGATATAGTTTGAAGTTTTCTAACTGTTAAAACCGGTTAGAAAATTTCTAATTTGCATTAACGCCCTTAAAGAAATTGTTTCAAATCAAAAAAGCCCTCTTACCAAGGGCTTTCATTTTATTACAATCAACAATCTCTCTACATCTTCTCCGGCACATCAATTCCAAGCAACCACATACTTTTCCGTATGGTATCGCCAACAATTTTGGAAAGTGATAACCGTAGAGCTTGAACATCCAATTTTTCTTCCTTTAGGATTGGGAAATCGTGGTAGAACTGGTTGTACTCCTTGGTAAGTTCATAAGCATAGTTAGCCACAAATGATGGGCTTAGCTCCTTCCCTGCCAGCTCCACAATAGTAGGAAATTCGCTTATCAGCTTAATCAGTTCAATCTCCTTTAATGCTGTAAAACCTTGCATTGAGATTGTTTTTGGTAGGTTAATACCCAACTCCTCCGCTTTGCGAAGTACTGAACAAATTCGAGCGTGGGTGTACTGAATAAATGACCCCGTGTTCCCATTAAAATCAATTGATTCGCGGGGATTAAAGGTCATATTCTTTTTAGGATCAACTTTAAGAATAAAGTATTTAAGCGCACCAAGTCCAACCATACGGCTAATTGCGGCAGCCTCATTGCTATCAATACCATCGAGTTTACCCAGCTCAGCGGACATATCGTGGGCAGTTGAAACCATCTCTTCAACCAATTCATCGGCATCAACAACTGTTCCTTCGCGCGATTTCATCTTGCCTTCAGGTAGCTGAACCATCCCGTAGGATAGGTGAAACAGGTTATCGCTCCATTTATAGCCTAGCTTTGCCAGTATCAGCTTAAGTACCTGAAAATGGTACTCCTGCTCGTTCCCAACAACATAGATATGCTCATCGAGATGATGCTCATCAAAACGTTGAATGGCAGTACCAATATCCTGAGTTATATATACCGATGTTCCATCGGAGCGCATTAGAATCTTCTCATCAAGCCCATCATTGGTAAGGTCAATCCAAATAGATCCATCATCCTTACGCTTAAACACCCCTTTATCGAGTCCCTCCAAAACAGTTGCTTTTCCTAAGAGATAAGTCTGTGATTCGTGATATGTTTTATCAAAGCTAATTCCAAGCGCTTTGTAGGTTTTTTCAAATCCATCGTACACCCAACCATTCATCCTCTCCCACAATGCATAAATCACAGGATCTTTAGCCTCCCACTTGCGGAGCATCTCCTGAGCCTCAAGCATTAAAGGTGCTTTGGTTCTTGCCTCCTCATCCGATAACCCTTTCGATTTTAAATCTTCAATCTGCAATTTATACTCCCTATCGAATCGAACATAGTAGTCGCCAACAAAATGATCGCCTTTCTTTCCCAATGATTCTGGGGTTGCACCATTACCAAACTTCTGCCATGCCAGCATCGATTTACAGATATGAATACCTCTATCGTTAACAAGGTTCACCCTTTTAACGTTATTACCATTCTTTTCGAGGATTCTGGAAACCGAAAAACCAAGTAGGTTATTCCTAATATGACCCAAGTGAAGGGGTTTATTGGTATTAGGCGATGAAAATTCAACCATCACGCTCCTCCCCGATGCACCCAATGGCAAAAAGCCATAATCACTGGTCAGGGAGATATTGGTAAGGGTTTCTGCCCAATATTCATTGGACATCGAAAGGTTAAGAAATCCCTTTATTACATTGAAACGAACAATCTGCTTACAATTATCAACCAGATATTGACCAATTTCCTGAGAAGTTGCCTCTGGATTTTTCTTTGATATTTTAAGCAAAGGAAAGGCGACCAAGGTATAGTCGCCTTCAAATTCCTTTCGTGTTTTCTGTATTTGCAGCTGCGAAGCGTCAGCAATCACACCATATAACTTCTCAACTGCTATTTTTGCTTCATTTTGAAGAAATAATTCTGTAGACATTTTTGTCTTTAGTATCTAGTTAAACTCACGCTTCATTCCTACCATGACAAGCCTTGTACTTTTTACCGCTTCCGCAAGGACAAGGATCATTACGACCAACTTTTTTCTCAACACGGATAGGTTCATGACGTTGTTCCTGAGTATTTGAACCTGCATTTAAGGCATCGGTGCGGCTTGTCTCATACTTGCTCATATCGAGTTTACGATGTTGACGAGCTTCCTGAACCTGACTTGGATCCCTTGTAGGAATAAACGCTTTAACCAGAATTGATGCAACATCCCTATTCATCTTATCGAGCATTATTTTGAATAGTTGGTACGCTTCGAATTTATAGATTAATAGAGGATCCTTTTGCTCATAAGTTGCGTTCTGAACGCTCTGCTTAAGTTCATCCATTTCACGTAAATGCTCTTTCCAATAATCATCAACAGTCATTAAACTAATGGATTGGCTGAATGAGCGAGTAAGCTCTTTTCCTCCCGATTCGTATGATTTTTTAAGGTTTGTTACAATTTGATAAACCTTTTGACCATCGGAAATTGGAACTACAATATTTTCATATAATGCCGACTGCTTCTCATATACCTCTTTTATAACAGGATAAGCTTGATTTGCAATAGTTGCAGATTTATGTTTATACGAAGCTAATGCCGATTTATAAATACTATCGGTTAAGTCACTTGCGTTTATCTGGAGATATTCTTTCTCATCAATAGGAACTTCAATGGAAAGATTTCTAATAAGATCTAAATTAAAATCTTCATACGAAGCGATTCCATGATTATCATTTACAACTGCCTGACAAACATCGTATAGCATATTTGCCACATCAACATCTACACGTTCGCCAAACAGAGCATGACGACGACGTGTGTAGATAACCTCACGTTGTGAGTTCATTACATCATCGTACTCGAGCAAACGTTTACGAGTACCAAAGTTGTTCTCTTCAACCTTTTTCTGAGCACGTTCAATCGATTTTGATATCATTGAGTGTTGGATAACCTCACCCTCTTTTAGGCCCAGTCTATCCATAATCTTAGCAATACGATCGGAGCCAAAAAGTCTCATCAATTCATCTTCAAGCGATACAAAGAATTGCGAAGTACCTGGATCTCCCTGACGACCAGCACGACCTCGAAGCTGACGGTCAACACGACGTGATTCGTGACGCTCAGTACCAATAATAGCCAAACCACCAGCAGCACGTACCTCGGGTGTTAACTTGATATCAGTACCACGACCAGCCATATTTGTAGCAATGGTAACAGTTTTAGGTCTACCTGCTTCAGCAACAATATCAGCCTCACGTTGGTGAAGTTTAGCATTCAAAACGTTATGCTTAACACCCTTTATTTTGAGCATTCGGCTTAATAACTCCGAAATCTCAACGGATGTTGTACCAACAAGAACAGGACGATTATTATTTGTTAGACTTACAATTTCATCAATAACGGCGTTGTATTTTTCACGCTTGGTTTTATAAACCAAATCTTCCATATCCTTACGAACTACTGGACGATTTGTGGGTACTACAACAACATCAAGTTTATAGATTGTCCAGAATTCACCAGCTTCAGTCTCAGCAGTACCTGTCATACCGGCTAGTTTATGGTACATCCTAAAGTAATTCTGAAGTGTAATGGTTGCAAAAGTCTGCGTGGCAGCCTCAACCTTTACCTTCTCTTTAGCCTCAATAGCCTGATGCAAACCATCGGAATAACGTCGTCCCTCAAGAATACGACCTGTTTGCTCATCTACAATTTTAACCTTGTTATCCATCACCACATACTCAATATCCTTCTCGAACATGGCGTAGGCTTTCAGCAACTGATGAACGGTATGTACACGTTCCGATTTTATTGAATAGTCCCTTAGTATAGTCTCTTTTGCTTCTAATCTTTCCGCAGGGCTTAAACTACTCTTCTCAAGTTCTGCTACTTCGCTACCAAAATCGGGAAGAACAAAGAACTTTGAATCTTCCGAAGAACTGGTAATTAAATCAATACCCTTATCGGTGAGCTCAACTGAGTTTAACTTTTCGTCAATAACAAAGAAAAGGTCATCAGTAACAACATGCATGTTTTTGTTATTGTCCGACATATAAAAGTTCTCCGTTTTAAGAAGAAGAGCTTTCATACCCTGCTCACTTAAGAATTTAATAAGTGGCTTATACTTTGGCATCCCTTTATGTGCTCTGAGAAGCAGTTTTCCTCCTTCTTCAGTTTTTTCCTCTGATATTAGCTTTTTAGCATCAGCAAGAAGTTGGGTTACGTAATTACGCTGTGCACTTACTAACTTTTCAACCTTTGGTTTATACTCGTCAAACATCTGATCATCTCCTTTAGGCACAGGACCAGAGATAATTAATGGTGTACGAGCATCATCAATAAGTACAGAGTCGACCTCATCAACAATTGCATAGTGATGCTTGCGCTGAACAAGATCTTCAGGCGAAATGGCCATGTTATCGCGGAGATAATCGAAACCATACTCGTTATTAGTTCCAAAGGTAATATCCGCTAGGTAAGCCCTACGACGTTGCTCCGAGTTGGGTTGATGCTTATCAATACAATCAACAGACAAGCCATTGAATTCATAAATTGGGCCCATCCACTCCGAGTCACGACGAGCCAAATAATCGTTAACAGTTACCAAGTGAACACCTTTACCTGCCAAAGCATTTAAGAATACGGGTAATGTTGCAACAAGGGTTTTACCCTCACCTGTTCCCATCTCCGATATCTTTCCTTGATGCAGTACAACACCTCCCAAAAGCTGAACATCATAGTGAACCATGTCCCAAACAACCTCATTTCCGCCAGCCATCCAGCGGTTTTTATAGATTGCCTTATCGCCCTCGATGGTAACAAAATCTTTTTTAGCGGCAAGATCTCTATCAAAGTCATTCGCAGTTACAACAATTGTCTCGTTTTCCTTAAAGCGACGAGCGGTTTCCTTAACGATTGAAAATGCCTCCGGTAGAATTTCGTTAAGAATCTCTTCTATCTTAACATCAATCTGCTTAATAAGTGAATCTACCTCAGTGTAAACCTTTTCCTTCTCCTCATAATCAATCCCCTCGGTCTCCATTTGAGCCTTCAATTCTGCAACTTTATTCTCTTCCGCAGAAATATATTCCCTAATCTTTTTCTTTAATCTCGAAGTTTCACTTCGAAGTTCATCGTTACTAAGGTTAACAAATCGTGGATATGCCTCCTTAATCCGATTAACTATTGGCATCAACTCTTTCAAATCGCGTGCGGATTTGGTACCAAAGAGCTTAGCAATTATACCATCTATAAAACCCATTATCTTGATATTTTTAGACTACTTTTTTGAATCAGCAAATTTAACCGTTTTTTTCGATTTGCCAGAAGGTTAATCATTCTCAAATAGTATGCAAAAGCAAAAAGGGCACATTTTATTGCACCCAAAATGGAATTACATGACATAAGCTGAAAATAATCTCTAATTTTATGCTATTATGTCATGATTGTCGATAAAATAGTTATGCTTTAGGAGTAGCTGTAGGATCAACGAAAACTCGAAGTTTTAGTTCACGGTCTAAAAGCAGTAATCCATCCCCTTTACCCCCAACAAGGCGTAAATTATCAACTATGGCTTGTGCATTTGCTTCCTCTTCAACTTGTTCATCAACAAACCACTGTAACATACTTTTTGATGCATGATCTTTCTCTTCAATGGCAACATCCATTAAATTATTTATTAACGCAGTAACATGCTGTTCATGCTTTTGTACCTCTTCGAAAGCTTGTAATGGATCATTCCATTTCTTTGGAACATCAGCAATTTGAGCAAGAATTGGGCTTCCTCCTCTTTCGATTAAATAATCAAAAAATTTGAGTGAATGTGCAACCTCTTCCTGCCATTGAACTCGCATCCAGTTAGCAAAGCCACTTAATCCAATTGAAGCATAATAGGCTGACATGGATAGGTATAGATAAGCAGACCAAAGTTCAGCATTTATCTGCTTGTTAATTGTTTCCTCAACCTTTTTTGATATCATATCTTAATGAATTAGTTTTTAATTTAATAAGTAAACAAAAATACTTAAAATATGCTCAAAAAAATATTTAATTAATTCAAGTTGTTAGTTATGGACAAAACGAAAGATTTAAGAACAAGGATTAACAAATTTTGATTTAAGAAGATATTTGAAATTTAATATCATATTTCTAAATATGAGTGTTTTGTTCATCTTTACTTCAAAAATCCTAAATCGTTAATCGATATTCGTTAATCAATTCTTTAAAAGATTGTTATATGTAGCAACTAGGATTAATTAGCTGAAATCGAGGTTAAGTTGCTGCTTTAGTTTTGCTAAGTTCGGATTTTTTTGAAGCATAAATTTGAACTTATCGTCTGAGGTGTAGAGCCTATTCTGAACTTGTTGCTCTTCAATAATTTCAACTATATTTAGCTGTTTATTTTTAAGTTGGTTACGGATATATTGTAATAGATCAGGTTTTATTTCAGAAAATAGATCAACCTGCAATTGACTTTCTAGAACAATTTCAATTTTATAATCATCAATAAGGTGAGGTTGATATGATTGTAATATACTGCTATGGTTTGGTTTATCATCTTTTATCTGATTGGTAAATAATCGCCAACTATTAAGAAGATTTTCTTCAGATACTATCGGAACATCAGCATCAATAATATTATTACTACCGTATTCATCAGAAATAGGTTCAGCAATAATTTCTGAATTTTCTACTTTACTTTCAGAGGAAGTGCCATTTACGGCATTTTTTATTGAAAATGATTTGGGCGCAACTCTATTTACTTGAGGTTTAACTGGTGTTTCATTCAAAGATGAGCTAATTGGTTTCTTCGGTAAACTTTTCTTTACCTCAGGTTCAAGATGAACATCATCTACATCTTGGTTACTATCTTTTTTTTTTTCCTGATTAAGACCGCAAAGTTTAATCAGCATCAATTCAACATGAAGTCTTTGATTCGTGCTTTGCCGGAATGTTACATCGCATTGATTTGCTTGATCTAATGCGCTAATCAAAAAATCTGGTGGGCAAATAGCAGCCATGTTTTTATACCTCTCAGCTATTGCTGCTCCAACCTCCAATAAAGAGAGCGTTTGGCTATCCTTGCAAACCAGCAAATTTCGAATGTGATTGCTTAATCCTGATACAAATTGTTGAGCATCAAAACCCTTTGATAAAAGTTCGTCAAAAATTCTTAATGAATCGGTGTAGTTCCCGCTATTAAAGTTCTCAGTCAATTTAAAGTAGTATTGATAGTCGAGAACATTTAAGTTTTCAATTACATTGTTGTAAGTAATATTATTATCGCTAAAACTTACTACCTGATCAAATATAGATAATGCATCTCGCATTGCTCCATCGGCTTTTTGAGCAATGATGTTTAATGCCTCTACCTCATATTTAACTCCTTCATTTTTAGCAATATGTTCTAAATAGGTAACAGTATCTTCAACCTTAATTCTATTAAAATCATATATCTGGCAGCGTGAAAGAATGGTAGGAAGTATTTTATGCTTCTCCGTTGTTGCCAATATAAATATGGCATGAGCGGGTGGTTCCTCAAGTGTCTTTAAAAAAGCATTAAATGCCGATTGGGATAGCATGTGCACCTCATCAATTATGTACACACTATACTTACCAATTTGAGGAGGGATTCTTACCTGTTCTATCAGCTTACGAATACCCTCTACCGAGTTATTGGAGGCAGCATCAAGTTCGTGAATATTAAATGAACGTGAAGAATTAAATGAAACACAACTTTCGCACTCGTTACAAGCTTCTATTTGAGGACTTTGATTTAAGCAGTTTATTGTTTTGGCAAAAATTCTAGCACAAGTGGTCTTTCCAACACCTCTTGGACCACAAAACAGGTAGGCTTGAGCAAGATGTTTCCTCTGAATTGCATTTTTTAAAGTAGTAGCTATTGATAGCTGCCCAACTACGCTATGGAAGTTAGATGGACGGTATTTCCTTGCAGATACAACAAAATTCTCCATAATTAGTAATAATGCGCTTTTTTAAATGCGATTGAAGATGACAAAAATAGCTAAAATGATTTTAGGGACTTCAATAATAAAAAAATGATTATGTAGATTATTGTGTTATAAACAATTAAATTATCAACAGGCGGCGGGTAAATAAATCAATTATCAAAATAAATCAACTGAGATATTTTGAATAAATGCTGTATAGGTTATCTCCCTACCAATCTTTGTTTCAGAAAGAAGCATTAAAACAGGAATTTCTTTTCCACTTTTGGATGTAATATTAATCTCCCGACGCTGACCAACGATTTTCTGTTTCTGAGGATCAAGATATGCATCAAGAAATTCATCCTTTCCATCAATTTCATTAGGGAAAAGTAAGCGTATGTTTTGTCCAATAATGTAACTCTTGCTAACTTCAAATAATTGCTCAGCAGCATTATTAAAGAAGTTAACAATTCCATCCTGATCAGTTATAACCACAGCATCAAGGAAACCCTCAAGTATCTTCTCATTTCTTATTTTAGCCTTTTCAATTTCTTTAAATTGATTTTTAACTTCCTCGCGAGCTTGGCGAAGTTTTCTGTTAAGTTCAACCTCATTCTGACGGAGTAAATCTTCTTGAACCATCAAGCGTTCAGTTTGTTCTTTAGTTTCTTTCTCCATCACTTTCTCCCGGGTAATATCATTGGCTATGAAAATAACCTTGGCAATCTCTTCATACATATCTTTTACAACAGAGAAAGTAACTCTAAACCAACGCTTTTCATCTGCTTTTGTTAAGAATTTTATGGGTCCCTCAAAAGAAATGCCATGGGTAAGATCATCCCATATCCTTTCAAGGTTTTTACGATCGTTTTCCGCCACAAAATCATAAATAGATTTTGTTTTGGCTTCATGAAAATTATATCCGGTAGTTGCTAAAAATTTCTCGTTAGCGTCTAGTAACTCACCTGTTGGAGAGAATTCGCTTTTTATGCTAGAAATGTTAAGTGCGTTTATTTGTCCCTCAAAATCTAGACTTTGTTTCTTTTGATCTGTAGTATCTATAGCAAGGAATAGCACCTTCTCAACTCCTCCAAACTGATTTCGAACACATGTATAAGTTGCAATTGTCCATAGATCTTTACCACTTCTGGTAACATGTTTCATATCTCCTTCAAAATGTTTACCTCCTTTAGCAAGATTTTTCCAAAGATCATCAAACCAAAGTCTATCCTTCTTATTGATAAACATATATATATGCTTTCCCTCAACTTCGCTATTACTACTGTATTCAAGTTTGTTAAGAAAACGAGTATTTGCGTATAGTAATGTTCCATTAACATCATACTCTGCTCGAATAAGAGTATGGTTAACTGAGTTGGTAAAACTTATAAATTTTTCCGCTTGCCGAGATGCTTCCTCCTGAGTGGCTTGTAACTCTTCCATATTTTGCCGCATTTGCTCCTCCTGAGCCGCAAGAATTTCAGATTGGTTCTGTGATTCACGCAAAAGTTTGGAAGTTCTAATATTGATCTTTACAGTTGCTATAGTTGATGCAATACTTTCAGCAACCTTTTCAATAAAATCTATCTGATATTTTTCAAAAACATTAAAAGTAGCTATCTCTAATACACCATGAATCTCGTCGCGAACTTTTAAAGGAACAACTAGTAAACATTTAGGGTTTGCCCTACCAAGACCCGAAGTAATATTCAGATAACTATCTGGTACTTTTTTAAGAAAAATAGTTTGAGCCTCTAATGCACAGGTTCCTACAATCCCTTCCCCCCACTCTACTCGTTGATCTGCGAATTTTCTACGTTCATAAGCATAACATGCTGTTTGTAAAAAATGCTTATCACCAGGATCATTATCCTCTAATAGGTAGAATCCACCCTGATTAGCATCAATATATTTTACTAAATTACTAATGACTTGATAGGATAATTCTTCCATATTATCATTATCCGAACGAAGAATTTCACCGAATTTGGCCATTCCCTCTGCGATCCAATTTCTCTGTTCATCCTCATTCCTTCTAGTAATTTCCTCCTGTTTGCTTACTTTAAGGTTATCTCTTAGGTTAACAATGGATTTTCCAAGAATATCAGATTCATCAAGAACGTAATCAGCATCGATATCACCTCCCCTTAATTTCTCAACAAAACGGTAGAGTTTTCGCTGGCGAGAAAGTTCAGTTTCTAAGTTATCGTTTAGTTCGGTTTGAACAATTGAAACATATCGGACAAAATAGTATGAAATAGTAGCAAATAAAAAAGGTAATAGATCTAAAAAGTATAATATTGGCGCTACCCTATGCAGTTCTAAAACACCTGGTAAGGTTAAAGCTATTTTATATATAAGTGCTTCAATTAAAAAAATAAAAAACAATAGAAAAAGTCCAACAAAAACCCCGATCAGGGTATATCTAAACACAAATGATTTTGAGTATTTACGATCCATAATAGTCGAAAATTTGACTAAAAATAGATAATTTTTGATTCTAATGATACGTTGCGATTCTTTTTTTTAAAAGAATCAAATATTTTCAATTCAATAATATTTATATCGACCTAGTATTTAAACAGATGGCAGGTTTTATAAAAGGGTAAAAGGTGATATCGACTTTTTGGAATATGTTTAAACAATTTACCAGCTTGGTTTTAAAATAAAAGGTGCAATACTTTCTAAGGGTAGAATCTTATCTACTACACCCAATTTTATGGCTTCTTTCGGCATTCCAAATACAATACAACTATTTTCATCCTGTGCAATCGTTTTGGCGCCTGCATTTTTCATTTCCAGCAAACCTCTTGCCCCATCATCTCCCATACCTGTCATAATAATCCCAATGGCATTTGCACCAGCATACTTTGCAGTACTTCTGAAAAGAACATCAACAGATGGGCGGTGACGATTCACCAAAGGACCCTCTTGTACTTCAACAAAGTACCTAGCTCCGCTTCGCTTTAAAAGTGTATGATAATTACCAGGTGCAATAAGCGCATGCCCTGGTAGAACAGCATCCCCGTTTTTTGCTTCTGCTACAGTAATTTTACATATTTCATTTAACCGATCTGCGAATGATTTTGTAAATTTTTCAGGCATATGCTGTACTATTACAACTCCAGGGCAATTAATCGGTAAGGCTTGTAAAAATGTAGTTAACGCTTCAGTTCCACCTGTTGATGCTCCAACTGCTATAACTATTTCAGTGGTTTTTAGCATACTATTAGCACTAACCAGTGGGGATAAGATAACATCTGCTGATAATTTCGGTTGTACATCAGGGACATCGGTAATTTTTCTTCTCCTGATTTTTGAATTTGCTGCTGCCTTTATGGCATCACAAATCCGAATTTGCGATTCTTCAATGAACTGTTTTGTGTTCATCTGAGGTTTTGTAATGATCTCAAGAGCACCATACTCCAAAGCTCGTATCCCTGTTTGGGTTCCAGCCTCAGTTAAACTTGAGATAATTACTACAGGTATTGGATGTTGAGACATTATTTTTTTCAGAAAAGTCAAACCATCCATTCGAGGCATTTCTACATCTAAGGTTATTACATCCGGAACTTCTTCGGCTATTTTTTTCGCAGCATAAAAAGGATCTGGTGCAGTTCCTAGCACCTCCAACATAGGATCTGTAGCTATAATTTGAGATAAACTCTGCCTTACAACAGCAGAATCATCAACTATCAATACTCTAATTTTTTTTGACATCTACTTAAAGTATATGTGGTTAAACCAGATTATTTTTACAAGCATCTTTATTAATAAAGCGTTGTTTTACTTCCCCAGTAAAAGAATCAAACTCAATTTTACGTCCGAGTTTACCGCCAACGCTTTTAGCTACTATGGGAATCTTAAATTCGCCAAGCATTTCATACGCTATAGCAATATTTCTAGACCCAATATTAAAAACTTTTATACTTGATTCAATCACTTCTGCTCCACCAAATACTTTAGCAATTAGGTTACTTTTTTGTGAACCAAGAGAAAGCATTTTATCAACCAATTTTTCTGCAGCGATATTGCCATACTTTGGGCTAGCAAGACCTTGACCATTCCATAAAGGTAGCATAAAATGGTTTATGCCTCCTATTTTGAGGATGGGATCATATAGACATATTGCAACACATGAACCTAATATTGTATTAACATTTGTAGGTGTACGGCTTGCGTATAATGTTGATGGATAAAGAAAATATTGTTGAATTTCAATCATTTACTAATTTCTAAAACTCTTCAACATCACTAAAAAAAGTCTCGTTTGCATCGGAAGCAAAACCTTCAGATCGAGCATCTGATTCAGGTATTACAATCGTAAAGCAAGCTCCTTTCTCAATTTCGCTATCAACCTCAATTCGACCTTTAAGCATATCTATTAAAGCCTTAGAAACAGATAATCCAAGTCCATGTCCCCTATTTATGGAGTTAATCCCTGAATCGAGACGATTGAAACGATCAAAGATTATGGCATGATTTTCTTTTGAAATTCCGATACCATAATCCTTTACATATATTTTCAGATCATTTTCTGCTACCCAAATTTTGATGTCTATTTGATTATTCTCAAAACTAAAGTTGATTGCATTCCGGGTTAAATTTGAAAGTATAAGCTTCAATTTCTCTGGATCGGTTTTAAATACAAAACTTTTAGTTTCATCTGGTCCTTCTTGGTGTTGAACTTTAAAAATCAACTTTTTTTTCTTTGCCTCATATTTAAATGATTCTAAAACACTATCTAAAAGGTTATTAACATCTACAGTAAAAATTTCCGGGTAAATATCACCAGCTTCAATCTTTGCCGCAACAAATATGTTTCGGAATTGAAAATCGAGGCTAAAAGCTTCCTCATGAATGAGTGCAATCATCGAAAAAACTCTTTTCCAATTCTCTTTATCAACAGAAAGAATTGCTTTAGACAATCCAAGAATTGAGGTGAAAGGATTAATAATCTCGTTGGTTATGTTTGAAACAAAGTGACTTTTTAGCGATTCTGACTCTTCAAGCTTTTTATTTACCTGAATTAGCTCTTCGTTAAGGTTTTTTAAATCCTCGAGAGCTTTTTTATTTTCCTCAAATCGCTGCTTAAGTTCAGCCAATAACTCACTGTCGGATAGTTGATTAGTCATGATCTTAGTTTTGTTTAACTATCTAATAACCTGTCATTTAATAATGTAACTAGATCTTTTGAAATATAGTTGGCTTAATCTGTTTTAAAGGAACTTTCATATTCAAAATAGACTCTGAATGCCCAAGAAAAAAATATCCACCTTGATTAATCTTTAGACATATTTTATTAATAACTTTCTCCTGAGTTTCACGATCAAAGTATATTAGTACATTCCTGCAAAAAACTACGTCAAATTTATCTTTCAAATTATAGTAATCGTCCATAAAGTTTAGTCGTTCAAAATGAACCTTGCCTCTTAAATGGGGCGAAATTTTTACAGTTGGACTTATACGTTCTTTACTACGAAGTAGGTATTTTTGTTTTAAAGAATACGGAATACAAGCTACTCTATCCTCTTTATAGATAGCATTTGCTGCTTTCTGAAGAATTTTTGTTGAAATATCTGTTCCCAAAATTGAGAAATCAAAAGTTGGATTCTTTTCTAAGAATTCACATATAACAATTGCAATAGTATAAGGTTCTTCACCGCTAGAACATCCTGCGCTCCAAATTTTGATATTCCTATTAATCTTTAAATTACTTACATACTCCGGAAGAATTGTTGATGTGAGAAAATCAAAATGAGTTGGCTCCCTAAAAAAATCTGTTTTGTTTGTGCTTACCACATCAAGCATGTGGATTATTTCATTATTTGAGCCCTCCTTACTAAAAACATAATTACAATAATCTTTGAAAGAATTAATTCTCAATTCTTTCAATCTTTTCTGAAGTCTACTCTGAAGCATTACCTTTTTAATAGGTGGCATCTTGATACCACTTTCATGGTAAATGAAACTACTCAACCTATTAAAGTCTTCTAGAGTTAGCTCTGCTTTATATATATCATTTAGCAATGGTTCAACCATCTAGGAAATAATTCTTAAAAATGACAATCACTAAAAAAAACTAAAAACTATATTGAACAACAATCAGTAGTCGATAGTTACTCGTTATTTTGGGATTTAAAATTACACCTTTGTTGTTGTTGTCAACAGTGCCATATGCAGAAGCAGTATATTCAAACTCTATGGAAATCTGAAACTTATCTTTTATATAGCTAAACGATGGCGAAAATCGATACATATAATCAATATCCATTCCACGGCTATAATACTTATCCTTTATAAAATTATCAGTTGTCCCAAGGTTTTTAGCATAACCAAAAAATAAACCTAACTGGTATTTTTTACCATAGGTAATATTTCCGAACATGAATAGATGATTTGTCGGTGTATAGGTTTCTTTGCCCGTTAAACTATCAAGGTTACTAACAGCATACCCTCCAAGGAGAAGATGTTCATAAAGGTTTTGACCCAATATCCCTTTTACTTTTACTGCTAATTTTGAAGTTTGATATTTCATATAAAACATACCTGAGTATGAATTTATTTGCTCATTGGTTACATACTTTAGCGTTGGCGTTTTTACTGAAGTCGTAAAAAGCCTTGGTCTCAGGGTTTTATAGTCAAAAGAACCTCCAAAAGTAAATGCACCGCTGTTTAACTGCAAGTTAGTATTTAAATTCGGTTTTAATCCATTCCTTAGATATGTAGATGATGCATCACTTGGCCCCAAGTTCCTGCTATCACTCTGATATACTAGTGATAACGAAAATAATAATCCTTCTGTAAGTTTTTGCTTAAAGGTTAACTGAGGACTACGATTAAAGCTTTGAAAAGGAGCACCTGTATTTAAGCTAATAACTGAAGGAAAAACATCAGTTACAAACATAGGATGCCATGTTAATCCGAATAGCAGTGAACTTTTTTCCCACTGCAACTTGGTATATGCATGACGAAGCCTAATGCTAACTAGTGAGTTAGTTCCTGAAATGTTATTTATTCCAGTAAAATCGCCCTCAAGCACTATTATAGATTTAGCTTTAAAAAGACTAGGCATGGTTACATTTGTCCTAATTCTCGAAGCCATTGCAAGGGCATTTATATTTGGAGCTGCCTGAATATCTACTCCATTTGCATCCAATTCTGGTTTCTTTGGATATAATAGTAATATACCATCAACAGCATCAACAACTTGACGAGAATCATACCAGTAATCGCCTCGAAAAAAGCCACTGAAGTCAATTTTTATTTTTTCAATTTTAACCGAATCAGCTGTATTGGCTAGAACATTCGAACATGAAAAAAAAAGGAGACACAAATAAAAAAAAAATCTTTTCATAAAATTATTTGGACAAATCTTTCTAAACATAATTAATTTACTATCTGAATTTTCCGGGTTAATTCTAATGGGTAGAAAAGAAAATTTTCAAATAACGGGTAAATAGATTCATACATTAAAACTATTCAATTTCAACTATAGCTGTTGAGTCCTCTGTTTCCTTAGTTTGAACTTGAATATTTGTTAACTCATTACTTGAAAATACAGCATCCATATTAAGAATCATAATGAATTTATCATCAATGTTTGCAACCCCTTCAATAAATTCTGATTTATATTTACTTCCAATGCTTGGAGCTGGCATTATCTGGCTATTGTCTAATTCTAATACAGCCTGAACCGAATCAACAAGTGCCCCAACATGAATTGAGTCCCCATCCATTTCTATATCTAAAACTATGATACAGGTATTTGTTGTATATTCAGTTTTTGGCATTCCGAATTTTATTCGAGTATCAATTACAGGTAAAACAGTACCACGTAAATTAATAACACCCTTCATATACTCAGGAGCCTTTGGGACTTCCGTAATTTTGGTCATTTCAAGGATATTCAAAACTTTTCCAACATGGGCAGCAAATTCTTCTTCTCCAAGTTTGAATGAAAGAAAAGTGTTAATTTTTGTAATATTTTCACTATTCATGATTTTCCCTCCTAACGATTATTTAAGTCCAAGTTCATTTAAAACTAACTACAAATAGTTTTCAATTTTAGAAAATAGTTTAATTATTTTATTGGTGTCCAAAACCAGTGCAATTGATCCATCGCCTAGAATGGTAGCGCCAGAAACCATCTCTTGCTTCTTGTAATGTTTGCCTAGAGGTTTTAATACTGCCTGATATTCACCAATTACGGTGTCTACAATAAGACCTACTCTATTTTCCTCATAATTAATAACAATTACCTGCTCAATATCCTGCACCCCATCCGGTAAGCCAAATTCCCTACGGATGTTAAAAAAGGATACCTGCCTTCCTTCTAAAACTAATACATTATTAAATGTTTCATAGATTTTTTTCCGATCAACTGCAAATATTTTATCAACAGAAGATAGTGGAATTACGTAATGAGTTTCCTCTACCTTTATTAGCAATCCATCGATAATTGAAAGAGTAAGAGGTAATTTGATAGTTATGGTAGTTCCAACTCCTAGTTCGGACTCAATTTCAACCTCCCCGCGAATATCAGCAATCTTACGTTTTACAACATCCATTCCCACACCTCTACCCGATACATCTGTTACTTTCTTAGCGGTAGAAAAACCTGGTATAAAAACGAGATCAAGTATTTCCTTTTTAGTAAGTTTCTTATCAGGAGGTATAATTCCCTTTGCAATAGCCTTCTCTCTAATAATGTCAGTATCAATACCTGCTCCATCATCTGATATTAGAATATGAACATTTGCTCCTGAGTAGAATGCTTTGAGCAATATCTTTCCTTGTTTTGGTTTGCCTTTTTTGATCCGTTCCTGTACCTCTTCAATACCGTGATCCAAACTGTTCCTAATAATGTGCATTAAAGGATCCGATAAACTTTCAATAATGGTTTTATCAAGTTCTGTCTCTGCTCCGTCGGTCACGAATATTACATCTTTCTTTAGCTCATTTGATAAATCTCGAACTAAACGTTGAAAGCGGGTAAGCATATTCTCAATTGGAATAAGAACAATGCTAAATGCGGTATCTCTAAGTTGACGCGAAAGTTTTTGTACATTCTCTGAAATACTCGTTAAGCCTGGAATATTATTTTGTTCTGCAAATAAAGTTAATCGAGCTTGTGTTGTAACTAATTCTGAAACTAAATTCATTAATGAATCTAGTTTTTCCGAAGAAACTCTAATACTGGATATTGATGTATCCTTTAATCCAACTTTATCTCTTTTAATTGTTGCTGCTTTGCTTTGGAGAAATCGCTTTTTAGTATCCTCTGCTATTTTTCTAATAGTTGCTAATCCAATATCTTTTTGAATTTTAGCAATTCGAGTAACTTCATTTATAAAAAAATCATCATCGAGTAAATTACCTTCTGCTATACTTTGTATTTCAATGGTTGATTCACCTTCTACAAAAATAAAAATGTCGCTAATATCTGCCTCGTTTCGGTTTGTAACGAGAATAATCTCCCAATAAATATAGCAAAGAAGGGGATCGAACTCATTTAGCAAAGGGATTTTGTTTAGATGAGCATAAACTTTTGCTTTACCTAGCGAATGAATTTCATCAATTAAATAAAGTGGATTTGTGCCGTTTTTAAAAATTCCACTAGAAGGTATAAACCGAATAAAAAATGTTTTTTCTTCAAGTATTTCTTCAATATCTGCTTCGCTTAGATTCGATTCATTAGGGTTTTCAGAAGCAGTTTCTGATTTAATCAACCTAGATACCCGGGAGACAAGCGCATTATGAAGTGTTAGAAAATCCGGATCATTATTGTTATTTTCATCGAGAAGAAGTTTAAGATGATCAACTGATGATAAGGTAATATCTAGTACTTCTCTCGTTAATTTTAACTTTTTGCTTCGAATGAGATCATATACTGTTTCAAGATCATGTGTATAATGATCAATAAGATCGAAACCAAACATACTGCTATTCCCTTTTAGAGTATGCATTACTCGGAAAACTTGTTGAATCAGCCCTGGATCTTCAGGATTTTGCTCTAAAGCTAAAAGGTTTTTTTCTAACCCTTCAATTAAATCGGTGGCTTCCTCAATGAATTTTTTCTTAAAGTTATCCATACCTCTTTTATCTAATTACCTTGTTTAATGCTGCTATTAGTTTAGCGGGAACAAATGGTTTAATTATCCAACCAGTTGCTCCGGCATCCTTTGCTTCCATTTTACGAGATGTTTGTGATTCGGTAGTGAGAAATAGTATTGGAATACGCTGGTATGTAGGCATCTTCCTAACCTCCTTAATAAGTTCTATACCATCCATTTCTGGCATATGTAAATCTGTTATTATAAGATCAATAGATTTACCATCAAGGTACTTTAGAGCATCTTTGCCATCAACTGCTACTAGTACATTATAACCTTCGTTTTCAAGTGTAAAACTGACAACTTCACGAATGCTTTCTGAGTCATCAACTATTAGGATTGTTCTGGCCATAATTCAGTGATATTGTTATTTTTTAATATTCAATAAATCAGCAAACCCGCTATGTTCCAAAAGGGTTATATGCTCATCGGAAAGCGAAAAATTGAATGATACTTCTTTTGACTTTCGCTCAATAGTCCACTTAAAAGAGTGAAGAAGCTGCAACGCTCCCAGATCAATATTTTCCACATCTTTAATTATAATATTAAATAAATGATATTTGTCCAAATTCTGTATCATTAAATATTTAATACTTGGTAATTCATCAAGTGTTAAGGTTCCTGTAAGTAATATGGTCGCCTTCTTTTTTCCATCCTCGGTGGATGGGGTAACCTCATAAGGTATTTTTTCTATTTTTTTCATATTTTGTGCAAATTAAAAAAGCTCTACCTCATCAGAACTCCTTTTTGAGTTTTTATTCTCAATATCAGGATCATCTATATTTAATTCATTATCTTCCCTAGATATAACGGTGTTATGTATCATGTGCTCAGTTTCCATGGTATACAAACTCTTAATTGAATTAAGAGTTTCATCCCTTTTTGACTTATCAAAATCGACACCTATTAGCTTTTGATAAATTTCCTTAAGCTCAGCTATAATTTTTGAAATTGTTTTTTCAAACAAATCGTAGTAACGAATTTGCTTGATAGATTCTTTTATCTCCGAAATTGTACTATTACTATGTTTGATGTTCTCGTTAAGGAGTTGACTTATTCTACTACTTTTTATTTGAAGTTGACTTAATATCGAATTAATGCTTTCGGTAGCATTATTAATAGTCTGGTTTTCCCCAATTGATTCTATAAATAGTTTAACTTCAACAGTAAGCTCATTCTCATTTACTAAAATTTGAGACATTATCATTTGTATCGTATTTTCGAATAAATTTATATCCTCGAAAACGCCCTTTATCTGAGAAATAGTCTCCTTTAATTTGTCATAGCCCTCAACTTCAGGAGAAAAATGAGATATTATATCTTCAGTAACCTTATTAAGCCTATTACCTGAATCGGTTAAACCATTAATGCATTTTGCAGTTTGTGATAGAAGCGAGTTAAGGTTTCCAATTTGAAATAACTGATCCTTATTTGTCTCGATAAAATATGAAAAAACTTGCTCAGAATTAGATAACCTTTGAAGTATTCTTGTTAGGTAAATTTCATCGGAGCTATCGGTTGTATTATTCAATCGCTTACAGATATCAGTAATGCTAAACATCTCATTACCTATCTCAAGAAAACTTTCTGTTATCTTCTCAATTGCAAGCTGATACTCTTTATTAGCTTTTACAAGAATTGCAGCCTGTAAGCCAGAAATATCCTTTATTTTTTGGTAAAGCTGTGATTGGTTTATTGTTTTGGCAGTGCTCTCTTTTTGAAGTAGATCAAATTCCTTGAGGATACCTTTATGACTCTGTTGTATATGTTCAATCTTTTGCCTGATTATGTCTTGATATTGTAAATTTGTGATAATATCAGCAATATATTCCGAGTTTCTATCCGTTTTTGTAGTTAGTTCAGGAATTTGATGCTTTACTTCTTCGTGTTTTTCTGCAAAGAAAACTATTGCATAGTGAATATTATTTAAAATTGATTCTAAATCAATGGCTTTACTTATCAATACAGATTCAAACCCCCTAATAGTGGTAATAATTTCTGTTTCTAAACCAAAAATGAGTTTTTCACAATCAATACATCTCTCATGATAATCATCAATAATCAAATTATTTTCTTGGATGATGTTGATCCATTTTTTTTCAATTTGGGTCGAAAACTTGGTATCGTTGAAGGTTAAATTCGCTAGTAAGAATTTTAATGTCGAAAGGTTTTGCTTAAGGTTTTTGATTGGAATGAAAAATTGATCGAGTAATGATTGTATATTCTTAAGGTTTTTGGTGCTTCTATTAAGATGAAGACTAAATTGGCTTTGAATTTTACTCAAATCTTTATAAAGCGATTGAAGTTCTAAAAATAGATTTCTGTTACTTATTTCTGATAAAGATTTGAAAATTTCATGGGCATTATCAGAAATTCCTTTAGACTGATTATAAAAATTTTTAAAATTAGAATTCAGACCCAAAAAATCATCCGATGAACATTTATGAAGATCAATAATCTGCTCATCAATAGTCATTATTATTGATGAGATTTCCTTAATAACCAAATCATTTAACAATATTGAATTTTTTTTACTCATTATTTTGCACTAAAAAAATATTAGTGGTTATGGAAAATACTCTACTTATTTGATAAAACTAATTGTAAGCTCAAGTTCTCTATAATAAATATTCCTTAAACTTGGAAAGGAATATAGGAATGTCAATTGGCTTTGCAAAAAAATCAACAGCACCCAACCTCCTACATATTTCAACATTTTCTTTGGTACTCACTGCAGATACAACCACTACAGGTATTTCCGATGTAGAAAGGTTAGATTTTAATTTTTCTAAGATTTCAAAACCACTTACTTGAGGCATAAGTAAATCAAGAAGGATAAGATCGGGTTTTTTACGTTCAATAATTGCAAAAGCTTCTTTTGCACTTAAAGCAACATCTGTACTATAACCTTCTTCTTGAAGAATTGCTTCGAGTAAAACAAGGTTTGTTGTAGAGTCATCTACAATTAGTATTGAAGTTAAATTATTTTTATCCATTATTTTTTTATTAACTGAATATCTTATGTTCAAATTATTCTTTCAAATATTAAAAACCATAGTATAAAACAACCTTTCCTAATAAATAGAAATTTAAAATCGTGTTGTTTCGCTTAAAAGATATGGTAAACATTTAACCCCAAATTTATAATCCTTTTAATTACTTAAGAAACCTTTATAGTGATATTCCTTTTATTAATAAATGATTTAGATCATCGCATAAAATTATAATAAAATTTAAATTAGAATCATGTTATTTCTTACTTTTACAAAAAACCATTTAAGAAAATGGAAACTCCAATTATAAGTACTAATGAAAATTTTAGTTTTGCCCCATTAAGTTCCTTATTAAAGAGCTCTGAAAAAGATTCACTCAATTTGAATACAAATTTAGTTGAATATTCAAAGCGTGACACAATTATAAAGCAGAGTGCTAGATCTTCCCATATAATTTATATTAATAAAGGGTTAATTAAAATATCCAAAGAATTAAGGAAAGGGAAAAGTTTGATTCTAAATATAATAGGACCTAATAATTTCGTAGGAATCAGCTCTGTTTTTGGAAGCGACACTTATAATTTTTCGGTAACAGCAATTGAACCAACGGTTGTTTCTTTTATTGATACAGTTTTTTTTAAGGATATTATTGTTAAAAATGGAGCAATAGGGCTTGAGCTTATTTCTCAAATAAGCCGAAACAACATTGATATGACGGATAAATTATCTAGTTTACTTTACAAACAGCTGCCTGGAAGGGTTGCTGATATAATTATTTATTTTTCGGAAGATATCTATAAAAATGAAACATTTACTTTTCCCTTAACTAGACAGGAACTTGCTGAACTAGCTGGTACAACTAAAGAGAGCATTATCAGAACTTTATCTGAGTTTAAACATGATAAAATTATTGATATTGAAAGAAATATTGTTTCGGTTTTGAGTCCTAAGATTATTCATACTCTTAGTCGGCTTGGATAATTATGATTACTAATATCTCAATATTAAAATGGATTATCGAATTTTAGTTGTGGATGATATTTATATCAATAGATTATTGTTAAAAGAAATCGTAAAAAAAATTTGTACATATTGTTTTGAGGCTCAAAATGGTAAGGAAGCTATTGATATTTTAGTTCGTGAAGATATTGATGTTGTACTTATGGATATTGAAATGCCAGTGATGAACGGAATAGAAACTACAAAATACATCAGAGAATCTCTATCTCCACCTAAAAAACACACCCCTATAATAGCCCTTACCGCACATAACCCCAACAACTTTTTTACCGATTTTCACAATGTTGGCTTTAATCAATTACTAACTAAACCATACTCAATAGACTCTCTATTTGAATGCATTAAAAGTGTTTGCAATAAAAAATAAACCACCTCCTTCAAAGGGAGTGCTATTCTTTTATCTGAAATTCCATCTTTACCTAACTTTTATTCATCTTGAAACCTTTAGAACTTCCAAGATTTTAAACAAACTTCTGATATCCACTTCAAAGATACCTGCATTAATCTTGATTTATAGCTTAAAAAGGGTGAACCCTTTCTAATTTTATAATATTAACTTACTTGATTTTCAAATTAAAAACAAAATTGCTCCCATCAAAAAATGTTTGTATTTTTGGATAAAATAGGATAAACTACTTCGACATGAATAGCAAGGAGTTAACCGAATTAATTCGTCAAAACACTAGAATAATTCTTCCAGAATTTGGAGCTTTTCTAGTAAAAGATAATGGCGAAAAGGAATTTAATCCCAATAATGTCTCATTTAGCCCATTCCTAAGATACAATGATGGGATGCTTGAAGTATTCATTGCAAAAAGTAAAGGGATAAGCAAAGAAGAGGCTTCAAAAGATGTTCGTGATTTTATTGAAACAATAAAAAACGAGTTACTTGAAAAAGGGGTATTCCCGATTGAAGGGCTTGGGTTACTTAAACGCGATCAAAGAGGTAGTCTATCGTTTACACTATTGCTTCCCAATGAAATAAAAACTCAATCAGAGGTTTCAACTACTGAGAAACCAGTTTCTAAGAAAAAAAAACAGAACGAGAACGTTGAACCAATAGAAACTTTTGATGATAAAAAAGATGTTTGGCTAGAAAAGGATAACCCAATTGTTGACAATGAAGTATCAGAAATAAAGTCTCTTAAAACGGCAGTATCTAAAGCGCAGGTTGAAAAGTTAACCGTATCCAAAAAAAACACCAAATCAACAAAAATAACTGATGGTACAGAGCAAGTGCCTACTTCTGAAATAGTTAATAACACATATGTTGAGACAAAAATAGAATTAGAAAAAGAAGTAGCACTCTCACCTGAACCATTACTTTCACAAGAAACAGAATTAACTGAAAAGGTAATTGAGATTAATGAAATAAAAGACAAAAAGGTTGAAAATGAGAAGATTGTTGACCCCAATGAACCAATTATTGAAAAAAAGAAGAAAATGGGATTTAAAAGATTTATTTACACAGGGATTGCAATTGCCGTAATAGTTTTACTGGTTTTGTTAATAAAAAACTACTACTTAGCCCCAGATGTAGAATCATTAAATGACAGCTTATCAACAATCAGAACTCCTGAAAAAGACATTACTAGAATAGATGCCAAAGAAAAAATTGAGAACCCTAAAGACGATATTGATAAAACTTTCAATGAGTTAGAATCCGACAAGCAAAAAAAGCAGATTAAGACAAAAGAGCAAATCAAAAAAGAAGAATCACAAGAAGAGGCTATTAAAAATGCAGTGATCAAAAATAATCAAAACAATGCAATCGCAGGAATTAAATACCATATCATTGCCGGAAGTTTTAAGAGCCGTAAACTCGCAGATAAGTATTTAAGTGAATTGAAAAAATCGGGCTATAAACCAACGATTGTAATTCAACCCTCTGGTATGAATGCGGTGACAATAGGCTCATACTCAACTCGAGGTGAAGCTGAAAAAGAAATGAAAAAACATAAAGAAAAACTCACAAATCTCTGGATATTAAAAAAATAAATTGAGGTGTTTATTTAAATACTATTATTAGATTTGCATTCTAACCATAGAACGCATGAAGTTTACAGGGGAAAACATAATAGAATTTTCAGGCAGGTTTAAAGACGACTTTTCGTGCTTGGAGTA